>JACPJE010000191.1 GCA_016187725.1 Candidatus Latescibacterota bacterium | reverse complement strand
TCACGTCCACATGGCCGACAACACCCGCATGCAGCCGGGCACCGGCGACATCGACTGGAAAGCCGGGCTCCAGGCCCTCAGGGATATTAATTACCAGGGCTACCTGGCCTACGAATGCGGCATCCAGGGCGAGCGCCAGGAGGCGCTGCGCAAATCGGTGGAATTCATCCGCGGGGTCATCGCTTCCCTGGGTTGAGGCGCCAAATTTGATTTGACTTCTCGTCTATCTGGAGGCACATTTCCTCCGAGGGCCGGCGGGGCACGCCCCGTCGGCCCTCGGCACATCAGACCCCCAACCGGCGAGTCTCCACGGTGGATCTTTCGCGCCCCGATTACTACATCAACCGCGAGCTGTCCTGGCTCGACTTCAACGGCCGCGTCCTCGAAGAGGCTCAGGATCAGGCCAATCCCCTGCTGGAGCGGGTCAAGTTCCTGGCCATCGTCGCCAACAACCTCGACGAATTCTTCGAGGTGCGGGTGGCCGGCCTGCAGCAACTCCACGCCGACAACAGCCCAGCCACCGGCCCAGACGGTCTGCTCCCCGCCGAACAGCTACGGCAGATCGCCGACAAGGCCCACGCCCTGATCCGCGCCCAGTACCGCTGCTGGAACGAGGAACTGCTGCCGGCCCTGGCGCAGGAGCGCATCCAGTTGTGGGAGGCGCGCGAACTCAAGGGCGAGCACCTGGCCTTCATCAAGAAGTACTGGCGGGAGGAGCTGGAACCGATCCTCACCCCCATCGTCATCGATCCGGCCCACCCCTTTCCCCGGCTGCTGAACAAAGCCCTGTGCATCGCCGCGCTGCTGCAGCCGGGCCGCGGTCAGCCGGTGCTGGGGGTGGTCACCGTGCCCCGCGCCCTGCCGCGCATCCTGCGCCTGCCCGAAATCCGCGAGGGGAGCTATCACTTCGTCACCCTGGCCGGCATCGTCAACTTCCACCTGGGCGAATTGTTCAACGGCTACCAGGTGCTGGCTTCGGCCCCCTTCCGCATCACCCGCAACAGCGAGTTGTACGTCAACGAGGAGGAGGCCGACAACCTGCTGGAGGAGATCGCCCAGCAGCTGGAAAACCGCCGCAAAGGGGACGTGGTGCGCCTGGAGATCGAGTCCTCCGCCCCCGACCAGGTGGTCCAGCTCCTGCGCGAGGAGTTCAAGCTCGATCCCGAGGACGTGTACCTGGCCGAAGGTCCGGTCAACCTCAACCGGGTGATGACCATCTACAGCGAAGTCAAGCGCGCCGACCTGAAATATCCGCCCTTCACCCCGGTCGAGCGCAACCTGCCCAAGTCCCCCGACGCCTTCTTCAAGACCCTGCGCAGCGGCGACGTGCTCCTCCACCATCCCTATGAGTCATTTTCGACTGTCCTCGACTTCATCGACATGGCCGCCCTCGACCCCAAGGTGCTGGCCATCAAGCAGACCCTCTACCGCACCGGCGACGACTCCCAGGTGGTCCAGGCGCTGATCCGGGCCGCCGAGAACAACAAGGAGGTCACGGTGCTGGTCGAACTGAAGGCCCGCTTCGACGAGGCCTTCAATATCGCCTGGGCCAAGCAGCTGGAGGAGAGCGGTGTGCACGTGGTCTACGGTCTGATGGGGCTCAAGACCCACTGCAAGCTCTCCCTGCTGGTGCGCCGTGACCGCGACAGCTTGCGGCGCTACGCCCACCTGGGCACCGGCAACTACAACCACAGCACCGCCCGCTTCTACACCGACCTGGGCCTGCTCACCGCCCGCGAGGATCTCACCGCCGACGTGGCCCAGGTCTTCAACCTGCTCACTGCCCGTTCCCGGGTGAAGAAATTCCAGAAGCTGCTGGTGGCCCCCTCCACCCTGATGGGGGGCCTGCTCGAACTCATCGAGCGCGAACGCCAGCACGCCCTGGCCGGCCGCCAGGGAACCATCATCGCCAAGATGAACGGCCTGATGGACCCCGAGATCATCCGCGCCCTGTACCGGGCCTCGCAGGCGGGGGTGGAGATCGATCTGATCGTGCGCGGCATCTGCTGCCTGCGCCCAGGCCTGCCCCGCATCAGCGAACGCATCCGGGTCTACAGCATCATCGGCCGCTACCTGGAGCACAGCCGGGCTTACTTCTTCGCCAACGGGGGCGCGGGCGAGCTGTGGGCCGGCAGCGCCGACTGGATGAACCGCAACCTGCGCGGCCGGGTTGAAGTGATCTTCCCGGTCGAAGACCCCGGACTCAAGGAGCGCGTCTTCCACGAGTTGCTGGAACTGTGCCTGCGCGACCGGGTCAAGGCCCGCTCGCTGCAGCCAGACGGCACCTATGTGCGCCGCCAGCCCGGCCCGGACGAACCGGCCCTGTGCATGCAGGACGCCCTGATGGATCTCGCCCTGGGCAGGAAACTGGTCCTGTCCCCCCTTTCCTCCTCACTGGCCCGCAAAAAGCGCGGCAAGAAACCCTCTCCCCGAACTAAACCGTGAATGCCATGTCGCCAGAGATCGTGCAGGCCAGGTCTGTCCTGGAACAGCTGAACCGCCCGCTCACCGCCCTGGTCCCACGTCTGGGCATCGTGCTGGCCGCCGGCCACGGCAAGCGCATCCGCTCCGAAACCTCCAAGATGCTCCACCAGATCTGGGGCAAACCCTCGGTGGCGCGCGTGGCCGGCGCCCTAGAGGCCGGGCTCGACAGCCCCGACCAGGTCATCGTGGTGGGCATCAAGGCTGGCGAGGTGGCCCGCCAGCTGGGCGCCAAGCCGGGCCGCCTCTTCGCCTACCAGGAAAACCCGGTCCTGGGCCTGCCCGCCGGCACTGGGGACGCGGTGAGAGTGGCCCTCGAAGCCTTTGCCCCGGCCCCGGCGGCCCGCGACGTCTACATCTTCCTCGGGGACATGGGCCTGCTCACCCGCGAGGGCGTGGCCCAGTTCCGGCGGGAGTTCGAGGCCAATCCCTGCGACATGATGGTGCTCACCGGCCTGTACCGCGGCCCGGCGGAGCAGAACTACTACGGCCGCATCCTCCGCGTCCCTCCCGCCGACCAGGAGGGCCGCCCCTCGGGGCCGGACCAGGGCAAGGTCATCGAGATCAAGGAGCACAAGGACCTCCTCGGCCTGCCTGCCTGCCTGCCCTACCAGGCGTCCTACCAGGGCCGCACCTACCGCTTCACCCGCGAGGAGTTGCTGGAGATCCGTGAGATCAACACCGGGGTGGTGGCCTTCCGCGAGGAGCCGCTGCGCGCCCAGATCGGCCAACTGAAGACCGACAACGTCCAGGGCGAACTCATGCTCACCGACATGGTGCAGATCCTCAACCAGCGCGGCCTGGTGGTGCGCGCCGTACAGGCCGCCAGCGAAGAGGAGATCCTGGCCTTCAACGTCAAGAGCGTCTGGCGACAGATGGAGGCCATCGCCCGCCACTGGGCGTACCAGCGACTGATGGACCTGATCACCATCGTCGACGAGGAGGACTTCTTCATCGCCGACGAGGTGATCTCCCAGATCCTCGCCCTCGACCAGGAACGCGGCCCCCTGGACATCGTGGTAGGCAAGGGGGCGCAGGTGAGCGCGGGGGTGCGCTTGAACCGCAAGGTCCACCTGGGGGACAACTGCCTGCTGAGCGGGAATATCGAACTGGGCGAGGGCGTGCGGCTCGGGCCCGGGGTGCAGTTGAGCACCTATGCCAGGCAGACCATGGTGCTGGAGGACGAGGTGGAGGTGCTGGGCGGCGACATCCTCAAGGGCAACCTGCGCGTCGGCAGGAACAGCCGCATCGAATCCGGGGTGATCATGACCGGCAGCGACGCGCATCCCCTGCGCGTGGGCCGGGGGGTGACCATCAAGGGCACTACCTACCTGTACGGCTGCATCGTGGACGACGAGTTGCTGGTCGAGCAGTCGGTCATCAAGTGCAAGCGCCTGGTCCAGGTGCGCCGGCGCGACGGCTCCCTCCAGCCCATCCGCTACGTGCGCCCCCAGCCCGAAGGGTTGGACTCGCTCTCCGAACTGTCCTCCCGCGCCTGAGGCAGGGGTGCATGGCCATGCACCCCTGCTAGCGCCTGACCGCCCCGATCCCCTCCAGCACCTTCTTGCTCACCTTGCAGACCATGGTGTACGCCGGGTCGTAGATATTGCCCAGGTCGTACTGCACGCACTGACCCAGCAGCAGATGCGCCGTGCGCGCGTCCAGGCCGAAGTCGCTGGTCAGCCAGCGCACCATCTCGGTGGTGGCGTGCTGCGCGCACTGGTCCAGGGGCCGGGCATTGCCCACGGTCATTATATAATCCTCGTTCTCGGCGCGGGGCCAGTTGATCTGGCGGCCCTTGATCAGGTCCACGCCAAAGGTGACCTCTGCCGAGATCTCGATCCCAGTGCCGACGATCTCGCCGTCCCCCTGCACCGCGTGGCAGTCCCCCACGTGCAACAGGGCCCCGGGCACGAAGACCGGAAAGTAGACCTTCGCCCCCTGGACAAAACCCCGGTAGTCCATGTTGCCCCCGTGGGTGGAGGAGGTGGCCGTGGAGATGGCCTGGCCCCGGGGAGGAGCCACCCCGAAGCAGCCCAGCATCGGCGCCAGGGGCAGTTCCAGCCTGCCCAGGGGCGAGGGAGGGCTGGCCAGCCGGGCGATCCCCTTGGCCAGATCGACCTCCCATTCGGCCAGCTCCACCTCGTCGGCGAAACCCGGCCTGAACCCCGGGTCCAGCACATTGGGGGCGATGGCCGTACCGGTCCAGCCGCGCTTGCGGTTGGGCCAGATGCGGTCGAAGCGCACCACCAGGGTGTCCCCCGGCTCGGCCCCCTCCACGTAGAAAGGCCCGGTCTGCGGGTTGCCCCGCTCAGTCACCTGCTGATCGCTGGCGTCGCGGCCCCGGGCATCGACCGTGGTGGTGGAAACGGTGTCCCCCACAGCGATGCGCAGCACTGGCTCGTGCGGACCGATGGCGACGTGGTAGTGCGTCGGCGTGAAGTGGTGGTGGGCCATCTCAGCGCCTCTTCGCCTTTTTGGCGGCTGGCTTTTTTGCTTTGGCTGCGGGGCGGCTCGCGGTTTTTTTCTGCTTGGGGGCCGGCCGAGACTTTCCGGTCTTTTGAGCCCCCTTGGCTTTGGGCTTAGTCTTGGTTTTGGCTTTGGCCTTGGCCTTCTGGGCGGCCGGTTTTTGGGCTGTCGGTGCTGGTGCCAGCTGCTCGCCCACCCGCACCTCCCGCCCGGTGCGGCCGGCCAGGTAGATGGCGTTGATGATCTCCACCGCGTGCCTGGCGCTCTCCAGGGTGATCAGGGGCTGGCGGCCCTCCAGGATGGCGCCGATCATGTCCACGACGATCTGGGTGTGGCCGTCGAAGCCCACGGCCATGGGATCGGCGGCCCCGCTGGCCTTGCGACCGGCCCCGTACAGCGCCAGCAGTTCCTGCTCCTCCCTGCCCTCGGGGTCGTCCTGCATCTTCCAACTGTGCAGGCTGCCTTCCTCCTTGATGATGGTCCCCCGCGTCCCGTAGAGGGTGAGGCGCTGGTTGAAGCCCGGGTAGCAGCAGGTGGTGGTGTAGAGGGTGCCCAGCGCGCCGTTGGCAAAGCGCAACAGGGCCACGGTCTGGTCCTCGGCCTCGATGCGATGGCCGAAGACCCCGAACCCCCCCATCACCGCCGCCACCGGCCCGACCAGCCACTGCAGCAGATCGACGGTGTGCACCCCCTGGTTCATCAGCGAGCCCCCCCCGTCCAGATCCCAGGTCCCCTTCCACGAGCCGTGGCGCCCCTCGTAGTAGGATTGGGCGCGGTACCAGGGCAGGTGGCCGTGCGCGCCGATCAGGCTGCCCAGCCGCCCCTGCTGGATGCAGTGGCGGATGCGGATGTTGAGGGGGTCGAGGCGCGACTGGAAGATCCCGGCCGCCTTGACGCCGTGCTTGCTGACCGCGGCCAGGAGTTCCTCGATGCGCCCGGCCAGGATGTCGGCGGGTTTCTCGACGATCAGGTGCTTGCCGGCGGCGGCGAAGCGGCTGCCGATGGCGGCGTGGGTTCCTGAGGGGGTGGCGATATTCACCACCTCGACCTGGTCGTCGCCCAGCAACTCCTCGACGGTGGCGTAGGCCCGGCAGCCGTATTCCTGGGCGGTGGGCCGCAACCGCTCCTCGTCCAGGTCGCAGACCGCCACCAGGCGAGCCCCAGGGGCGGCCTGGATGGCCTTGCAGTGATGGCGGCCCATGCCCAGGCCGACCACGGCGAAGCCGATCTCTCTAGACATGCCCTTCTCCTGCCAGGGTAGAGCTGAGGTAGGCGTTATTCGAAGACGGGGAAGATCTTGGGGTTGCCGTCCTCGTTGAGGACGCAGGTGCTGAGCAGTTCGCCATTGGTGGTGCCGGCCAGGCGGTTGATGCGGCCCACGGAGAAGAGGTACTTGTGGCCGGGCTGCAGCATCTCGGCCTGTTTTTTCTTCTTTTTGTCCTGCATCTCGCTGAACATCTGCATGTCCTTGTACTCGCGCAACTCGAAAAGATCCACGTAGGTGCCGTTCTCGAAACCCTGGACGTAGATGATGTTGCCGTCCTCGCGCACCCGGACGAAATAGTTGACGAAAGCCGTGTTGTTGCACACCTTGTCGAGCCCCACCACCAGCAGGGGGATCTCGGCGTTTTCCACGTGGCGCTTGGACTCGGGCTTGAAGGCGACGATGCTCATCAGCTCTTCGCGCAACACGCCCCTGAGGCGGGTGAGAACTTTGTCTGGCCTGTGGATGGGCCGCATGCAGACCCAGGCTTCATTGCAGATGGCCTGGCAGATGGTGTCGTAGGTCTTGCCGCAGCCGCTCTCCTTCTTGAACTCCTCTGGCAGTTCCTGCAGACGCGCTTCCTCGCGCTCGGCGTCCTCGATGGTGAGGGGCGAGGAGGCCAGCGCCGCCCGCGCCTGGTCCACCGACTTGATGGGCCCGCCGCTGAGCAGTTGCTGAGCGTACTCACGGCAGATCTCGACCAGGTTGTCGGCAAAGCGCTCGGCGGCGTAGATCTCTATCAGGGTGTCGGCGTCGGCATCGGCCCGGGCGCGCGCCTTGGCCAGCAACTCCCGGTCCGTCAGGTTGGTGAGGGCGCTCAGCGCCTTCTCCGAATAATCGATCACCGCCTGCCGCGTGTACCCCTCCTTTTCCTCGCGCGCAAAGGTGTGGCTGAAGCGCAGCACCTCCAGGCGCAGCAGCGCCGCCGAGGCGTTGTCGAGGATCTCCGGCAGCACCGATACCAGCCGGTCGGTGGGCTCGAGGGGTTTGTTGCTCCTGGTGATAGTGTTGATGAAGGGGGTCACCTTGGTGGTGAAGTTCCCCTTCTGCACCACCTGCTCCCGCACCGCGACCAGCTGTTTGAGGGGGAGGAACTGGGCCACGTCCTTGATCGCCTGATAGGCCTGGGTTGCCCCGGTGCCCAAACTGACTAGGGTGCGGGCCTGGGTCTGCAGGTCCTTGACCGCCGCCCCCGGATCCAAAAAGAGCGTCCACACCACCTGGTCGGCCTTCTCCACCGTGGCCAGCGTGGAGGCGATCTGGTGGACCGCGTCGTTGAACTGGTTCTTGTTGGCCTTCTTGACCTCGACCACGTCGGCCGGATCCACCCCGTCGTCCTGTGCCGTATCCTGCCCCTGGGCCTTAGCCTTGGCCGCGGCGATGGCCGCCGCAGCGGCGGCCTGCTTGGGGCGCTGCAGCGCGGCTGCGGCCAGGGTCTGGGCATCCTTTCCCTTGCCGTCCCCGACCTTGCCCGCAGCGCCGCCGGCGTTGCCAGCCCCCCCCGCACCGCCGCCACCCCCACCGCCACCGCCCACGGCGGCAGTCAGGCCAGCCCTGGCCGCCACCGAGGAACCGCCGCCACCCCCACCACCGGCACTGATGGAGTGCTTGTAGATCCGTTTTGGAGCCCGGGCGATTTCGGCTTTGCGGGCGATCTGCTGGGCTTCTTCGACGGTGGGGATGGAGGCTCCGAGCGGATCGAAACTGGCGATGACCCGCAGGCGTATGTCGAGGAGTCTGGCCTTGAGGTCCTCGGCCGCTGCTTTTTGCTCTTCCAATTCCGGATCCGGCGCTTCTTCCTGCCCTTCGCCCTGGGGTTCTGCGGCGGGCTGGGCCTCGGCCTCGTAGATGGCGTGCAGGGCGGTCTTGAACTTCATCAGGTAGTTTTCCATGGCCCGGGTCGTCGGGTCCTTGGACTCTTCCTCTTCCTCAGTTTCCGCCTGGTCTCCATCTTCCTTGCCAGCTTCCCCTGCTTCCCCTGCTTCCTCCGCTTCAGCCGCGCGCTCGGCAGCCTCGGCCTCGGCGCGGGAAAAATCCTCGTCCTCGCTCAGTTCTTCCGCCCCTTCAGTCTCTGCCGCGATCTCCTCGGCCTCCTCACTGGGCGCCTCTTCCTCGGCGGGCTCCTCCGCGGGGGGCTCCCCATTGTCCTCCAGGCAGTCGCGGACCACCTCGGCGTATGCTTCTCCCTGGATGGCCCTGAGGCTGGCCCCCTTCAGGCGCTCCAGATCCCCCTGCTTTTCGCCCAGGAGGTTGAGCACGCCGCTGAGGGAGACGTTGTTGCCCTTGAGGACCTTTGAAATCAGGGTCACGGCGCAGAGCTGGCGGACGATGCGGTGGCTGAAACCGAAGGGAGGGGTGCCGTCGGGCTGGAGACTGACCAGCCGGTAGAATTTGAGCAGATTGGTCTTGATCTTGCCCTGGGTCAGCCGCTCGTCCTTGAGGTTGTAGAGAAAGGTGATAAAGTGCAGGACGCGGGCGGTCTCTTCCTTGAAGCCCTTGATGTCCACCTCTGGCCGGTGGGTCCGCATCTGCAAGATATAGGTGATTTCCGGCAGTTTGGAGGTGGCGATCATGATGGGATAGCAGATCTGGTCCCATACCCTCACCACTTCTCGGGAATTCATCTTGAGCAGATCGCACCACTTCCGCCAGGTGTTCAGCGGGATGTGGCTCTGGCTCTGCAGATGGGACATCCCATCGTTCAGTAGCTTACTCATAGAGCACAAATATCAAAAAGGGCCTACCGCCGGAGCAACCTCACCATGGGAAACCGATTTCGATACCGATTTAACCTAACAAATATAGCGTCTGCCGCAACTAATTCCAAAATATTCCCAGACCCAAATATTCCCCGTCCACCTTGACATCCTCCCCCCGCGCTTCTATCCTACCTCCACTCTTCATCTTTCAGTGATCCCGAGATCCCGATGATCGCCTATTGGATAGGGGGCCTGGTGGTCTGGGCCTTCCTGGCCGCAGGGTGGGCGGAGCCCCTACCCCTCACCCTGGCGTACTGCCTGGATGCCGCCATGCAGCACAACCGAGAACTGTTACAGGCCCGGGAGCAGATCGCCCAGGTCAAGGGCGACCGCCTCCAGGTGCGCTCCCGCTTCCTGCCCCACCTCGATCTGGCCACCCGTCTGGCAGCCCAGGACAGCAGCCGCTTCGACTGGCACCCCTCCCAGGACCAATCCAGCGCCCAGTTGCGCTTTTCCCAGCGCCTTTTTGAATTCGGCCCGGACGCCGTCCAGGACATCCAGTTGCGGGAGGATCTGCGCCAGGCCATGTTCGCTTACCAGGACCAGGTCTACAACCAGCTCTCGCGGGTGTGGGAAACCTTTCAGTTGATCCTGCTCCAGGAGGAACAGCTGGCCAACCGCCGCCAGTCGCGCGAGGGCTTTCAGGCCCTCCTGATCCAGCAACAGGCCCGCTACGAGCACCGGCTGGCCACCGAGGAGGAAAAACTCAGCGCCGAGCTGAATGTGCTCAACGAGGACCTGGCCATCAACGGTCTGGAGCGCCAGCGCCACGACCACCAGCTCGAACTGCTCCGCCTCATCGGCCAGCCCCTGGACACCGGGGTCAGGCTGGAGGATGCGCCGCGCCTTTTTTCCCAGGACCGGGATGAGGCGGTGAGATTGGCCCTGACCAATGATGTCGAGATCGCGTTGCTGATCCAGTTGGTGGGAGAGCAGCGGCGCGCGGCGCGCGAGGTCTACTGGGAGTACAGCCCCGACCTGTCCCTGGAGGCCGGCGTGGGCCGGGGCCGGGGCCAAACCCTGCTCAGCATGGACAAGGAAGGAAGGACCTGGGGAATGAACCTGGGCTCCCAGTACCGCCTGCACCAGCACCAGTCCTTGCCCGAACCGGGGCGCGACCGCCGCTGGTTTGCCCAGTTGGAGGCCAGGCTGCCGATTTTCGAGGGGGGCACCAGCCTGGGCCATCGGGCCCGCGAAAAAGCGCGTCTGCGCCAACTCGAAATCCGGCTGCAAGACGCCCAGGCCGCCGTGGAACTGCGGGTGCGCCAGGCCTACCAGGCGATGAGCGAGGCTCTGCAGCAGCAGGAACTCCAGCGGCAGCGGGTGACCATTGCCCGCCGCCGGCTGGAGATCCACCAGATCCTCAGGGACAAGGGCCAGGCCGACGAGAGCCTGCTCGAACAGGTGCGCGCCCAGTACTTCGCCGCCCAGGACACCCTGCTCGGCGCTCAGGAGAACGCCGTCCACCGGCAGGCCCAGTTGCGCCGCCTGATGGGGCACCTGGAATGAGGATCACTCTCCCCTTCTGTCTGCTGCTGCTGACGGGCGCCGCGCTGCTGCAGGCCGCCGAGCCCGCCCTCACCCGCGAGCAGCAGCTGCACCGCCTGAGAATCAAGGACCGCCAGCTCCTGCTCGAACAGCGCCGCGCCCTCCTCGAAAGTCACCGCCGGGATCTGCAAACCGCCCAGGATCTGCGCGACAAGGGGTTCCTCCCGCCCCGGAAGTACCAGCAGCTGCGCAACAGTTTTCAGGAGGCTCAGCTCAATTACGACAAGGCCGAAATCCTGCTGGAGGAGACCAAGCTGGACCTGCTCAAGAACGCCATCCGCCTGATGGTGGTCGAGGCCAGCAAGTACACCTCCCCCGAAGGCAGGAGCATGGTGGACATCACGCTGGAAAACCAGGCCGAAATCCGCAATGCCCTGCTGGTCAACCCAACCCTCAGTCCAGAGGAAGCCCGCACGCTGCTGCGGGTGGAAAACATCTACGTCTCGCTGATGAAGGGCCCCATCATCGGCGAGCCCTACGAGCTGCGCATCCCCTCCCTGGAGGTGGGGGGACGCCAGATCCTCACCTTCCGCCTCCTGCAGGAGGTCGACGACATCGTCGTCTCGCTGCACTACCTGGACGTGCGCGAACGGAAACCC
>JACPJE010000158.1 GCA_016187725.1 Candidatus Latescibacterota bacterium | reverse complement strand
TGTGAGCACTGTCAGACCGCGCTCCAGGAGGCGGCATTCCTGCACAAAAATATGCTGGCCCTGGGCGGGGAGACTGTGCCGATCCGTCTGAGGGAAGAGACCCTTTCCCAGGTCCACGCGGCCTTTCAGCAGGAAGCTCAGGTCGCTGGAGGGCTGAGTCTGGGGCGGGTACTGGCAGCGGTGAGCGCGGGTATGGGCGGGGTACTGCTCTATCTGGCGATTCTCTGGCGCCGTGTGGATCTGAATACCTTGCCTCCACCTCAGCTATTGGCCGTAGCTGTATTCTGGGGTGGGCTGCTGATCGCCGCTTGCTGCTGGGTACTGGGCCGCTATCGGCTGCGGCGGCTGGATCTGGGATTCCCAGCGCTATTTGGCATCCTGACCTCGGGGATAGCGGTGCTGGGGCTCCTTTTCTGCCCGCAGGAGACCTTCTTCGCCCTGTGGGAGCGCTCCCCCCTGAGCCAGGCCATCGCGGACTCCCTGGGCGCGGGCGCCAGCTATGCCCTGTTCGGCCTGCTCTACGCCCTGCCGCCGGCTCTGCTGGTCTCCGCAGCGATGCGTTCCCACCTCACGGACAACCTCATGGGCAAGGGCTCGATGGCCGCAGGCCTAGCCCTCTTGCTCTGGTTGCCGGCGGTCTATCTCCAGTGCGCGGATCTGACCGCAGGTCTGCTGCTGGCCTGGGCTGGGGGGGCATTGGTGGGGTTGTTCGGCGGTTTCTGGGGAGGCGTCGGATTGCGTTGGCTGGTGCCTATTGCCCGTTGAGACAATAAATGAGGAGGAGAAGCATGGAAGAGTTGTACTGCTGTGCCCCCGAGGCCCATCTGCTCGTCGTCGGCGGAGGCTCGGCGGCGTTCGCCGCGACCCTGAAGGCGGTCCAGTTGGGAGCGCGGGTGACCCTGGTCAACGAGGGCTTGCCCATCGGCGGCACCTGTGTCAATGTGGGCTGCGTGCCTTCCAAGACCCTGATCCGGGCAGCTGAGGCGCACCACAGAGCGGGACACCATCCCTTCGACGGCATCGCCTCGACCAGCCGGGTCGCTGATTTCAAGGGTGTCATGGCCCAGAAACAACAGCTCGTGGAGGGGCTGCGCCAGGCCAAGTACCTGGACGTGGTGGCCGACCTGGAGGAGGTGCGAATCATCGAGGGTCAGGCGCATCTGGTGGACGCGCACACTGTAGCCGTGAACGGCCAAACCTTGCAAGCTGACTGCCTCCTCATCGCCACCGGGGCCTCACCCAGCATTCCACCCGTGCCAGGGCTGGCGGAGTCCGGGTACCTGACCAGCACCACCGCCCTCGAACTGGAGGAGTTGCCCGAGTCGCTCCTCGTCCTGGGCGGGCGCTACATCGCCCTGGAGCTGAGTCAGATGTTCGCCCGGCTGGGCAGCAAGGTAGCCATCCTACAGCGCTCGGCGCGCATCCTGCCCTCGGAGACCAAGGAGATCACGGACGCGCTGACCGGTTATCTGGAGGCTGAAGGGATTGAAATCGTCACCGGCGTGGACCTGAAGTCGGTGCGGCGCGAGGCGACCGGGTTCGTGGTGACCGCGCAGGTGGACGGCAAGCCGGCAACTTTCCGGGCCGGGCAGCTCCTGGCGGCGACCGGACGCCGGCCCAACACCGCGGGGCTCGGCCTGGAGAAGGCCGGAGTAGCGGTGGATGTCGAGGGGGCGGTCGTGGTAGACGAACACCTGCAGACCACGGCTGCCGGCGTCTATGCTGCCGGCGACGTGGTCGGGGAACCGGCCTTCGTGTACACCGCGGCCTATGAGGGCGCACTGGCCGCGGAGAACGCCCTCAACGGCAATACCCTGAAGCGGGACTACACCGCCCTTCCCTGGGTCATCTTCACCGACCCCCAGGTGGCCGGGGTGGGGCTGGATGAAGAACAGGCCAGGGCTCAGGGCATCGAGGTGGATACCGTCAGCCTCTCGCTCGAGCACGTGCCGAGGGCGCTGGCCGCCCGCGACACGCGCGGATGCGTCAAGCTCATCCGGAACCGCCAGACCGACCGGCTGGTGGGCGCGCGCATCCTGGCCCCCGAGGGTAGCGAACTGACCATGGAACTCAGCCTGGCCATTCGCTACGGCATCCCCGTCGGGGAGTTGGCCCGGGCTTTCCATCCTTACCTGACCCTCTCCGAGGCCGTCAAGCTGGCTGCCCTGAGCTTCGAGAAGGACGTGGCGAAATTGAGCTGCTGTGCGACCTGAGCACCTCTCTTTGCACTCAAGGAGAAAAGACCAACTCAGGTATTTTCAGGGGTTGTCACTTTTTCGCTGGTTCGGGGTAGTACCAGGTAGAAAGCAGAAACTCCCATCTACTCTGTGCGCAAGGAGGGAAGAGAAATCATGCAAGCCCGCAAACTAGGCATTCTATCCGCATTCCTGGCCTCGGTGTGCTGTGTGGGGCCGGTGCTATTGGCCGTGGTGGGTCTGGGCGGTCTGGGCCTGGGTGCCTTCATCGGCGCGAACCACTGGTACTTCATCGCCGGCGCTGGCCTCCTCTTGGGGTGGGCCTGGTACGCCTATCTGCGGGAGAGACGGCGCTGTGTGACCGACCGGTGCGAGATGGTGGGCGGCAAGGCCACCCGGATCGCCCTTCCCCTGGCAACCCTCGTCGTGCTGGGGTTTTTCGGGTTGAACCTGTATACCTATGTTGGTGGCGCGACCGCACAAGCCAGCACACCCTCTGCGGCGTATGCCCAAGTTGTCCTTCCCGTGGAGGGCATGACTTGCTATACCTGTACCGTAACCGTGGAACACAGTCTGAAGGCCCTGGAAGGGGTGCAGGAAGCCAAGGCCAGTGTGCCTGGACGCTCGGTGACCGTGAGCTACGATCCGGGAAAGGTCAGGGTGGAGCAACTGGTAGCGGCGGTGAATGAGACCGGGTACCGGGCGCGGTTGCCGGAAAAGGATCGCGGTTGATAGAGGGGCGGGGGTCTACCGAGAGACATCCGCCCCCAATCTCGTCCATTCACTTTCTCGTATAAGGAGGTCGCCATGTCCAGAGCACTTCGCGGCGCTATGTGGGTGTGCATCGGGGTCTTTTCTGTGATAGGCTCGTCCACCCAGGCCGATGCCCAACTTTGCTGTCCGATAAAGAAATCGCAAACGACCACCCTGGAGGGCACGGCGGCACCAGCCCTTGCGCTCACCGATCTACAGGGCAAGGAGGTCTCTTTAGCGGACCTGAAAGGCAAGGTGGTGGTGCTGAACTTCTGGAAAGGGGGACTGCTTGGCGCAGAAGGACAGATCCCGCAGTTGAACAAACTGCAGGCGCGGTACGGAACTGAAAAAGTGCGCGTCGTCGGAGTGGCGATGGACGAACGAGCCAAAACAGCTGCCGGCAACTTGATGAAAGAGAAAGGATTGGATTGCGAGGTGCTCCTCGGCGATAAGCAGGTCGGCGAACAATGCTCTTTGGCTTCCTTGCCAGCTACCCTGATCATCGACCAAGAGGGGGTTGTGGCGAAGCAATACGATGGGCGGATTGCGGTAGAGCAGGTAGAGGAGCAGGTAAAAGCCCTATTGCTGGGTGGGAAGGAGGTAGAGACGCCAGGGAGTTAGGTGCCGGTCACTGTGAAACTTGACCACACCGAGGAGAGACCTGATGATTAGTCTGGAGGAGAAGGATCTTGTTTCTGCACAGGCTCTGGGGGAGAGAGGAGGCAGGAAGACGGATGGGGAGCGGGGCTGCAGGGGGGTGAAATCCCAATGCGACTGTTCCACGATCGTCGGGGTCAGCCCAGCCGTTCAAGAGATCTGCCGGAAGGTGAGCAAGATGGGACCGGCGCGGTGCGCCATCCTGATCACCGGCGAGAGTGGGACCGGCAAGGAGCTGGTCGCCCGGTCACTCCACCACAACAGCCCCCGCCGCGAGGCGCCGATGGTAGTGGTGAACTGCGCTGCGATCCCGGCGAACCTGATGGAGAGCGAGCTGTTCGGGCATGTCCGGGGCGCCTTCACGGATGCAGTCAAAGACAAGCCTGGTCTGATCGAGGCAGCGGCTGGAGGAACCCTCTTCCTCGACGAAATCAGCGAACTCAGTCTCGAGATGCAGAGCAAGCTATTGAGGGCGCTCGAACAGGGAGAGTTCCGCAGGGTCGGCGATACCCTGATACATCGGCCCGAGGTGAGGATTGTGGCCGCGACCAATAAGGACCTCCGGCGAGAAGTTGAGGAAGGAAGGTTCCGGGCGGATTTGTTCTACCGTCTGAAGGTATTGTCCATCCACATTCCTTCCCTGAGAGAGCGGAGGGAAGATATTCCAGTGTTAGCCAGATATTTCCTGGAGAAGCACACCCAGGCCCACAGTGGAATCCCGCTGACCATAACCCCTGAGGCGGTGGCCGCGCTGACGGTTTACGAGTGGCCTGGCAACGTGCGGGAGTTGAGCCACATGATCGAGTACGCCGTGGTCATGGCCGAAGGCGCTGTCATCGATGTATCCGATTTGCTGCTGGAGCAAACTACCCCTGCGACGGGTCTGTGCATCTCCATCCCGATGGGGTCATTCGGTTTGAAGGACGCTGTCCATAGAGCCACCTATGCGGTTGAAGCCGAACTCATCGCCCGCGCCTTGCAGACAGCCAACTTCAATCACACCTATGCGGCCAGGTTGCTGGGCATCAGCCGCCGCGCCCTGCTCTATAAACTCAATGAGCGCAGGCTCGATCAAAGTGGTGTGAAAGAAGCTGCACAACAGATAACTTCTCAGGAGGTTGCAACTTAGACATATAGTGGCTGGTCTGGGAGCTGCCGAGTAGGCAGCCGGTTGCGCACTTTCTGGTATGCACCGCTGCTCCCGACCTTTTGGGTAATAATCCCAAGCTACTGAAAAACAGGCTCTTGCAAAAGGGCCTGCTTTTTTGTTGGCAGGGGGTACGGCGATTGCTTTAAAAATGGATAAGTCCCCGGAGACTACCTAGTCGCCCTTACGAGTCTGCCTCTCCTCCTCCACAACCCGTCGCAGTGGAGTGCGATTCCCAGTACTTGGAGCGGGTGCTCGACAACCTGATCGGCAATGCCCTGAAACACGCTCCCTGGGTGGACATTGCGATCGAGGCGCGGACAGAGGAGGTGCTCGTCCAGGTGATCGACGGAGGTGAGGGCATGGACGAGGAGGACTGCAAGGGCATCTGGACCCTGGGCTATCGTGCCAAGAACCGCAAGGGCAAGAGCACCGGCATCGGCCTGCCCTACTCCAAACTCATCGTCGAGGCGCACGGCGGCCAGATCGGGGTGCGCTCGGCCCTGGGGAAGGGCAGCACCTTCTACTTCACCCTGCCCTGGAAGGGAGATGGATAGGATGGAATTAGTCTGTTGCGGGGTCATTGTGGTTGTGTTTCTCGCAGCCGTGTTCTTGGGTCGTAAAAATCGCTGAGTGCGTGCAAGGGCGGAATTCTCATAAAACTCAATACCCAAATTGGGACACTTCTTTGGGGGTGGCAGTTTTGAGTTGCAGGCTCCCATCAAAACGACCAAAGAGGGAATACCAGCAGCAATTTGTGTGCTCCGTAACATCTCGTGGTGAGGCAACGCGAGAAGTGGACCTGTCCGCCAAAGAAAGAGCCGCGAGGCCAGAAATCAGGCTGCACACTGCGTACGACGGTTATCCCCAGGTGCTGCCCACGGCCTCGGGAAAGCCGATGACCGTGGTCATCGACGCCACCAACGCTGCCGCTTTTCAGCCTCTGTGGGGTATGTCCTTGTTAGAGCGCAATGTGCGGCTGGTCGAACGCCTGGGGGCACAACATATTCACCTTCTCGTGCATCCAGAAGAGCACCTGCGGGCAGGTCAGCGCCGTTTCCCCGGCCTGCGCGCCCTGGAAATCCACCTGATCGGGACAGACCCAGTATCGTTCCTGCGGCAGTTGGTCGAGTGCGCACCGGGGCCAGTCTTGTTGCTGGAGGGTCAGGTCGTCTATGACCGCCGTCTGGTTGCCGCGCTCTGGCAGTGCCCGGCCCCGGCGGCCGTAGCCGGGGGAAAGGATGGCGTGGATTCGGCGGTGCTGCTGGCCGACGCCTCGTCGAGCCCCCTGTTGGCCGGGGACGGTTGGGACGGCCTGGGACGAGGTTTCCTGGCGGCCGAAAACCTCCACCAACTCATCTCCGGGGAGGTGGCGGCCCACATCTCCCTGCTGCGCAAAACCATTGCCCCACAGGGGATCCGCGTCGAAGACCAAGGGTCGCTGCGGCGGGCGGACGCCTACCTCAAAGACTTGGCTGGCAAGGGCGTCAACGACTTGATGGCGGAGTTCGTCCACCCTCCCATCGAGTTCTTTCTCACCCGGCTCGTGGCCCGAACCCGGATAACGCCCAACCAAGTCTCCTACTTCAATACCCTGCTCAATGTCGGGGCCATCCCCCTGATCGCCCTGGGCTGGTTGTGGACGGGCATTGCCTTCAACCTGCTGCGCGGCGTTTTCGATGGGGTAGACGGCAAACTGGCCCGACTGACGCTGCGGGAGAGCAAGAGCGGAGATAGCATCGACCACGTAGTTGACCGTCTCTACCTGCCCGTCTTCTTCCTGGCACTCGGCCTGCACCTGGGAGGCGGAGACTGGACTTCGCGACCGGCCCTGGTGTCCTACCTACTGCAGAGTTTTTACTGGGCAAACAGCCTACTGGCCTCTTGGTTCAGCTATTTCGTCGGGGCGTCAATCGGGGAGTTCCGCCCGATCGACCGTTTGGTGCGACGCATCTGGCCCAAGCGCAACATCTGCGTGCTGCTCCTGCTGGTTTCCATGCTCTTCAACAGCCCCCTATACGGACTTTACGCAATGACCTGGTTGAGTGGTTTCATGGTGCTTTACCGGGTCGTCCGCCTGGAGCAGGAAGGCCGCCGTCTGCGGTCGGAGCGCGCCCGGGCAACGGAAAAAGGGAGTAGTCCATGACAGGTCTGATCATCGCTGCCGGCAAAGGCAGCAGGATGGCAGCACTAGGGCCGTCGAAACCCCTGGTTCCCCTCCTGGGAGTCCCGCTGATCGAGTGGGTGATCAGGACGGCGCACCGAAGCGGCCTGGACAGTTTTTGTGTGGTCACCGGGCACAACGGCGATCACCTCGGATCGTTTCTGGAACAACTGGCCTGGCGAATGCAGGTCGGCATAACCGTGGTGAGAAATGAGGAATGGCAGAGAGGGAACGGGCTTTCCGTGCTCAAAGGCCGGGAGGTGGTGGCCGGTCCTTTCGTCCTGCTCATGGCCGACCACGTCTTCGACGCGGAGACCCTCATCAGGCTGCAGCGAGAACCTCTGAAGGACGGCGAGGTCGTGTTGGCAGTGGACTTCGGCGTCGAGTCCAACGACCGGATCGACAGCGAGGATGTCACCAAGGTGCGCGTCGAAGATGGCATGATAGCCGCTATAGGCAAAGATCTCCCTCTTTACAACGGCTACGACACAGGCCTCTTTCTGTGTTCCTCGGCGATATTCGCGGCCATAGATACAAGCTGCACCCTCTCCAAAGATTTCACGGTATCCGGTGCCATGCGTGTCCTGTGCCGCGAGGGCCGTGCTCGTCCTTTCGACATCGGCAACCGTTTCTGGATGGACGTGGATAATGAGCAGGATCTGCGCAAGGCAGAGGAGGTCCTCGATTCCCGTTGTCGTGAGTTCCTGCGGGCCTGAGGGTTGGTTCTGGGGATCGAAGCAGAGCCTCGATCCGGGAGCCTGCCAGAGGGGAGGGGGCTAAAATGGAGAAAGCCGCAGTCCCTTCCGGGACCGCAGAGGTGGACCGGGACCTGTGGGATCTGGCTGGGGGCGCGTTGATCAGTGTCGTGGGGAAAGCGGGGCGGATCTCCCGCGGGGCCTTTATCTGGGTGGTGACCCTGCTGTGCGGTCTGGAGGTGCAGGGGCTGTACTCGCTGGCCTGGGGCCTCGTCTCCACCCTGAACAAGGTGGCCCGCTTCGGCCTGCAGCGGGGGGTGGTGCGCTTCGTGGTGCAGGCCAAAGCCGACGACGACAACGCGGAGGTCGAACGATCCATCGCCGCGGCGCTGGCCATCGGACTGTTGGCCAGCGCCCTAGTGGCGGGCGGGGGTGCGCTGGTCGCGGAAAGGCTGGCCGCCTCGTACGAGAAACCGATCGCCGGGGCCGTGCGCGTCCTGCT
Source organism: Candidatus Latescibacterota bacterium (assembly GCA_016187725.1). Taxonomy (GTDB): domain Bacteria; phylum Latescibacterota; class UBA2968; order UBA8231; family UBA8231; genus SICG01. The sequence goes on along the minus strand of JACPJE010000158.1, from coordinate 3,091 downwards.
CTGGTCCACCCCCTTGCTGACCGCCTCCTGGATCTTTGTGTCCGCCACTCGGGCGCTGCGCATCATGCGCTTCGAGGTGTATGTCACCTCCATCGCCGGACCGCTGATCCTGCTGGCAGGGGGCCTGGTGGCAGGATTGACAGGTCTGGGACTGGAAGGCATTGCCTGGGCCCAAGTCGCCATGGCGGTAGGCAGCTGCGCGCTGGCCGCCTACTACTTTAAGCATTGCTTTTCCTTGTCCAACAGTCTACACCGACTCGGCTGGGGGTTGCCCTGGAAGGAGATGGGGCGCTTCTCGCTGCCGGTGATGCTGACCGATCTGCTCTCCGGCGTGCTGACCCAGTTGGACGTGCTGATGCTGGGCTGGTTTGTCCCCGCAGAACAGGTCTACCTGCTGGGGATTTACGTGCTGGCGCGGCGCCTGGCCAGCGCCATGCTGAAGGCGGCGCAGGCTTTTGATCCGATTTTTAGCGCTGTCGTCAGCGAACTTTCCTCGCAGGACAGGCAGCAGGAGTTGGGCGAGCGTTTCGTCGTCATCTCCCGCTGGGTACTCACAATCAACCTGCCCATCTTCGTTGGTATCCTGATCTTGGGAGACTACCTGCTGGCGCTGTTGGGGGGGAGCAAGGTGCTCTCCCTATCCCCGGCCGATGTGGGAACGGGACTCCGCATCCTCTTCGTGCTCTGTGCCGGCATGATGGTTCACGGGCTATTCTCCCTCATCGAGCCGCTACAGGCCATGTCCGGCCGCCCCGGATTGAACCTGCTCAACAACGCGATCTGGCTGGCAGCCAATTTCTCGTTGAACATCTGGCTGATCGAGGCACACGGCATCGAGGCCGCAGCCTGGGGAGCTGCCCTGGCAATGGGTCTGGTCAATGCGATCCGCCTCGTCCAGATCTACCTGATGCAGGGCATCTTCCCCTTCCGCCGGTCACAGCTCAAGCCGCTCCTGGCCGGCGGCGGGGCGGCTCTGGCCGCCTCCGGCCTGCACGCACTGCTCCCGGAAGGGAAGATCTGGGCCATGGTTCCGCCTGTGGTGGCCCTTGTGGGCGTCTACGGCGCGCTGCTCTATCTGCTGGGCATCGAGCCAGAGGACCGAGCGCTCCTGGCGCGGGCAAAGGGGGTACTGCCCAGGTGGACCCGGCGGCCAGGTACCCCTGCACGCGGACAGGATCGTGAACTGTAGGCGCAGGGCCTTATGACGCTCCTTCGCATTCACCGCTGTCGGGGCGTAGTCTACCGCAAAGAGACCGCGGGTTTGGCGTAAAATGAGGAATATGGTCACTATAATCGCGAAGGAGGGGTTGCGGGGGTTGCTGCGCGCCCTCGGGCGCACCTCCGAGACAGTGGGGCGGCACGCCGGGGGGATGGCGATCCTCGTCTGGCGGATCGCGGAGGCCACCCTGCGGGGCCGGGTGTCGTTCCGGGAGGTGGTGGTCCAGGGCTACTCTATAGGAGTGAAGAGCATCCCCCTGGTCTGCGTGACCGGGATGCTATCCGGGCTGGTCACCTCGCAGCAGGGCGGGTACCAGTTCACCGGCTCGGTCCCCCTCTACGTGCTGGGCAGTGTCGTGGCCTCAAGCGTCGTCCTGGAACTGGGCCCGGTCATGACCGCCTTCGTGCTCATCGGCCGGGTGGGGGCGCGGATCACCGCCGAACTGGGCACCATGAAGGTCTCGGAGCAGATCGACGCCCTCTATTCCCTGGGCCGCGACCCGGTGCCGGTGCTGGCCGCTCCCCGGCTGATCGCGGGGACGATCTCGACGCCGCTGCTCGTGGGGCTGGCCAATACCGTGGGGCTCTTTGCCGGGCTTTTGGCCTCGCGGGCCACCATGGGGTTGGGACCAGAGTCCTTCCTCTACGGCGCCCGGCTTTTCTGGCACAACTGGGACCTGCTCTACTCGCTGGCCAAGGGGCTCTCCTTCGGCTTCATCATCCCCCTCATCTCCTGCCACATGGGTTTTCGCACCCGGGGGGGAGCCGAGGGAGTGGGCCGGGCCACCACCTCTTCGGTGGTGGTCATGATCATCTCGGTGCTGGTGCTGGATGCCCTCTTCCCGCCCCTCTTCCTCAACTGAGCCGCGCATGATCGAGTACCGGGACATCTACAAGGCCTTTGACAGGCCGGTCCTCTCCGGGGTGAGCCTCAAGGTGGAACCGGGGGAGTGCCTCTCGATCGTGGGTCCCTCGGGAACGGGCAAGAGCGTGCTGCTCAAGACCACCAACGGCCTGCTCCGGCCCGACCGGGGCGAGGTCTTCATCGAGGGCGAATCTGTCTTCAATTCCGGGCGGCGGGCGCCAGAGAAGGTCCGCCGGAAGATCGGCTATGTCTTCCAGTACGCAGCCCTTTTCGACTCGATGACGGTCTATGAGAACATCTGCCAGGGCCTGCCCGACGGGGAGGCGCGCCGCCGCCGCTCGCCGGAGGTGCTGCGCCGGGTCTGCGAGGCCCTGGAGGACGTCAACCTCGAGCCGGCCTATGTCCTCAACGTCCTGCCGGCCGAACTCTCGGGTGGGATGCGCAAACGCGTCGGCCTGGCCCGGGCCATCGTCGGCCGTCCCCGGATCGTGCTCTACGATGAGCCGGTCACCGGGCTCGATCCAGTCAACAGCGCCGTCGTCAGCCTGCTCATCACCGATATCCGGGAAAGGCTGAAGGTCACCTCGATTGTGGTGACCCACGATATAGAACAGGCCCTGGGGATCTCCCAGCGCATCGCCCTGCTCGACCGGGGCAAGCTGCGCTTTGTGGGGACGCCTGAGGAATTCAAGCAGAGCCAGGACCCGGTGGTGCAGGCCTTTGCCAACCGCCAGGCTGCCACCGCCGTCGCGCTCAAGATCATGGAGGAATAGTGGACCAGGAAAAGCCCCTTCCCATGCTGCCGCCCTCGCGGGCTCGGGATCGCGAGCTGTGGGTGGGCGTTTTTGTCATTCTGGGAGTGACGGCCATCTTGATCTCGCTCTTCACCCTCACCGACGCGGCCCTTTTCCGCGCGCGCTACAAGATCCAGACCGTGGTGAAGGACGCCGGCGGCATCCGGCGGGGCGATCCGGTCCAGATGCGGGGGGTGAACATCGGGCGGGTGAC
>JACPJE010000152.1 GCA_016187725.1 Candidatus Latescibacterota bacterium | reverse complement strand
TCGACCCTGGTGGTGGACGGGGGAGATGCCCTGGGCCCCGATCCGCTCTCCCGGTGGGATGGAGGCAGACTCGCCTGGGAGTTGATGAGGGAGGCAGGGTACAGCGCGGTGGTAGCCGGCAACCACGAGTTCGATTACGGCCTGGACACCTTGAGAGCGCGGGCCAGTGGGGGGCCGGTCCTGCTGGGGGCCAATATCGCCGTGGAGGGCCAGCCTCCTCCTCTGGCTCCCTACCTGCTGGTGGAACGCCAGGGGCTGCGCCTGGGGTTGATCGGCCTGACCTCGCCGGGGGTGCAGCGAATCATCAATGCCCGCCGCAACCAGGGTCTGCAGATCACCGATCCCCGGGCGGCCCTGCGCCAGACCCTGGACAGCCTCCAGGGGAAGGCCGATTGCCAGGTGGTCCTGGTCCACATGGATGAGGAGGAGGCCGTGCAACTGGCCGGCGAGTTCCCCCAGGTCCAGCTCTTCATCGCCGGGGGCTTCAAGCAGAACGCCCAGAAGGGAGGGGGGACCCATGTGCGGCGGCTGGCCAATGGCGTCCAGCTCTTCACCACCCCCGGACCGGCCTTCGTGGGGCGCATCCGGGTGGACTGGAAACGCCGCGCCGGCCAGGTCGCCATCGAGGATTGCCGCGCCGAATTGATCGAGCTGGATTCCACCGTGGCCGAAGATCCGGTGGTGGGGGTGCGGGTGGTCTCGCAGGCCGCCCAATTCGCCCTGGCCAGAAGCGAGGTGATCGGCTGGGCCAGCGAACAGATCGCCGATACTCCCCAGTTGGTGGCGGATCTGATCAGGGCCTGCGTGGGGGCCGAGGTGGGGGTGGTCAACCTGGGCACCCTGCGCTCCCAGGTGCTGGAGGCGGCCATCTTCGAAGCCGACGTGGACCAGTGGATCCGCTTCGACGACGCGGTGGTCAGCGCCAAGATCAAAGGGTCCGAACTGCGCCGGCTTTCCACCAGCAGCAAGGGGCGGGTCAAGGAAGCCCAGCACCTGGTCTTCTCGGGGTACGACGATGGGGCCGACAAGGTCAACGGCCGATCCCTCAATGCCGAAGAGCTGTACCAGATCGCCACCACCGCGTACCTGGCGGAGGGGGGGGATGAGTACTTTCAGCCAGGGGCCTTGAAGCTGAAGGAGGCCAAGGGCAAGATCACCCTGCGGGAGATCCTGTCCAGACACCTGCAGGCGTATCCCGGCCTGCGCCGCAGGGACGGGTTGGAACACCTGGTGGGGAGTTCCTGGAAAAGCCGCGCCAAGCTGAGCGGATCGCTGGCGCGCACCGGCTTCAACCAGGCCGCCGGCCAGTACCAGGGAGTGGCCTTTCTGGGCGGCAAGGAGGCCATGACCTGGAATTCCCTCTTCGACGGCCAGCTCAGCCGCGAGGCTGCCGGGGGAACCCTGGCGGCCAATCTGCGCTCCAGTTTTGGCCAGGTCCAGGAGGCCAGGCGCTTCAGGGAGGCTGCCGACCGCCTGCAGGTGGAGGCCATCTACACCTGGCAGAAGAAGCAGCCGGCCCCCTTTGTCTCGCTGGACCTCAATACCGTATGGACCCGCACCAGCCCCCAACCCAGGCCCATGAGCCTGCGCGGCAGCGCCGGCCTGCACCGCGCCCTGGGCAAGCAGGCCAAGGTGCGGCTGGGATTGGGCCTGGAGCAGGATTTCGCCCGCCATCGCCACGAACTGGGCCTGGAGGTGGTGCCCGAATACCGCCGCCAACTGGGCAAGGGCAACGCCCTGAGTTCGAACTTCAAGCTTTTCGCCGGTGCCGCCCCCACGCAGCGGTTATCCATCCAGACTTTCAACTCTCTTCAGATTCACCTGGTGGGCAACCTCTACACCACTATCGACGCCAACCTCTTCGTCCACCGCGACAGCAAGGTGGATCGCCTCGCCTTCAAGTCTGAGTTGCAGGTGGGATTGGGCTATGCGTGGGACCGGAAGTGGTTCTGAAATTTAGCTTGCGCGACCCCTGGAGATTGCCCTTACTTGGGGGGTAGAAACGGCGCGCTCCCCAACCTGCCGAGGGGTTGACCTATGAAGGATGTGCTGGGCGTGATCCTGGGAGGAGGTCAGGGCAAAAGGCTGTTCCCCTTGACCCTCTACCGGTCAAAGCCGGCGGTGCCCATCGGCGGCAAGTACCGGCTGATCGACATCCCCATCAGCAACTGCCTGCACGCCGGGATCGACAAGATCTTCGTGCTCACCCAGTTCAACTCCACCTCCCTGCACCGCCACATCAGCAACTCCTATCGCTTCGACAACTTCTCCGATGGGTTCGTCGAGATCCTGGCAGCCATGCAGACCATGGATACCACCAACTGGTACCAGGGCACCGCCGATGCAGTGCGCCAGCAATTGCGCCACATCATGTCCAGAAGAGCGGACCAGTGCCTGATCCTCTCCGGCGACCATCTCTACCGCATGGACTACCGCGCCTTTGTCGAGGAGCACCGCCAGCGACGGGCAGAGGTCTCCATCGCGGTCAAGCCGGTGGGCAGGGATCAGGCGCCAGGCCTGGGCATCCTGAAAATGGCGCCGGACGGCAGGATCGCGGACTTCCGCGAGAAACCGCAGCCCGGACCCCAGCTGGAGGAGCTGCGCCTGCCCGGGCCGGCGGGGGAGGAGCGGTACCTGGCCTCGATGGGGATCTATCTCTTCGAGCCCCAGGTGTTGACAAGTCTATTAATGGCAGACAAGAAGGAGGATTTCGGCAAGCACGTCATTCCCGCTGCCATCCAAAAGGTGGGGGTCTATGCCCATCTTTTTGACGGCTACTGGGAGGATATCGGCACCATCCGTTCCTTTTACGACGCCAACCTGGCCCTCACCAGTCCGGAACCCCACTTCGAATTCTACCAGCACAAGGCGCCCATCTACACCCGGCCGCGCTTCCTGCCGGGTGCCCGCATCGAAGGCTGCCAGATCGAGCGCAGCATCATCGCCGAGGGGTCTCATATCCGCGCTCAGCGCATCAGCAACTCGGTGATCGGCGTGCGCAGCATCATCGGCCTTGGGGCACGGGTGAGCGACACGGTGATGATGGGCGCGGATTTCTACGACACTCCCGCCGACCTGGAGCGCCACACGTCCTCCAACACCCCGGCCATCGGCATCGGCGCCGGCTCGGTGATCGAAAGGGCCATCATCGACAAGAACGCCCGCATCGGGGCTGGAGTGGTGATCGCCAACGCCAGTCGCATCCAGGAGGCCGACGGCAAGGACTACTATATCCGCGACGGCATCGTGGTGGTGGCCAAGAACGGGGTCATTCCATCCGGCACCGCGATCTGAACCGAGGAGGACTGAAGGAGATGGCTGCCACCGAGTTGCTCATGGGCAAACGCAAACGCATCGTGCTCATCGCCCACGACAATCGCAAGCTGGACCTGCTGGCCTGGGCACGCTACAACGAGGGCACGCTATCCCGGCACGAACTCTACGCCACCGGGACCACGGGTTCCATCCTGGCCCGGGAGCTGGGGCTGGACATCACCTTGTTCCGCAGCGGCCCCCTGGGGGGCGATCAGCAGGTGGGGGCCAAGATCTGCGAAGGGGGCATGGATTTTGTCATCTTCTTCTGGGACCCCCTCGAACCCCAGCCCCACGACGTGGACGTCAAAGCCCTGCTGCGCATCGCGGTGGTCTACAACATCCCCATCGCCTGCAACCGCTCCACCGCCGATTTTCTGATCTCCTCCCCGCTGATGGGGGAGGAATACCAGCGCCAGCTGGTCGATTTCGACAAGTCGGTGCGCCCCGTTCTGGCCGGCATGAGCGCGGCCAGCCAGGGTCCTTAACGCGCCGCGATTCCGTTCAGTTGTCCCCGGCTGCCTGGGGCAGCGACAGTGCAACTGTTCCGCCGCTGCCAGCAGTTCCTTCTCGGCCCTCTCCTCCCGCCCCAACATCAACCCGAGCAGATTTGGAAAGCAGGTACTCCAGGCCCGGGGCCTGGAGGATGTAACCCAATCGTAACTTTTGCGGCAGAGGTGCGTAACACAGCGCGCCTACTTTTTCCTGCAGAAGTTACAGAGGCACCTACCACCCCTCCCCCTCACATAAAGGAGAGTGAGCGTATGAGAACCAAAGCCATAGTCCTGATCCTGGCTCTGATCGGGGGGCTGGCCTTCAGATCAGATGCAGCGGAAGGCAGGATCAGCGGGTACATGTTCGGGGACTACTACTACAATGTGAGCGGTCCGGCCGAGAAGCAGAACGGCTTCCAGTTCCGCCGCATCTACTTCACCTACGACCTCAAATGGAGCGACAAGATCAGCGGGCGCTTCCGCCTGGAGTCCAACGACGCCGGTTTTGGCAAGAAGGACAAGATGATCCCCTATGTGAAGGAATCCTCCATCACCTGGAAGCAGGACCAGGGCGCCCTGAGCGCGGGCCTGGCGCCCACCCTGACCTGGGCCCTGCAGGAGAAGGTGTGGGGGTACCGCCCCATCGAGAAGACAGTCATGGACCTGCGCGGCAAGGGCTCGGCGGTGGACCTGGGGGTGATGTGGATGCGGAAGTTGGGGGGATCGAGCAGCCTCTCGGTCATGCTGAGCAACGGCAACGGCACCGCGGCGGAGACGGACAACGACAAGAAGATCGCGGTGCAGGGTCTCACCAAGTTGGGGGGGATGGACGCCAAGGTCTACGCCGATATGCAGACCCAGAAGGGCGGGGCGGGCCAGACGACCCTGGCCGGCTTCGTGGGCAAGCAGGGAGAGGGTTTCCACGGAGGGGCCGAGGTGTTCTACCGGATCGACAAGAAGGCGGCAGCCGGGGAAGACCAGCAGGGATTTGGCGTCTCCCTCTTCGGGGCCAAACCAGTGGGCGAGGGGAAGAAGGTCTTTGCGCGGGCCGACCTGTACGAGCCCAACAGCGACGCCGAAGACGACCAGGAGACCCTGCTGATCGGGGGGCTGGACTGGGCCCTGGCCAAGGACCTGCACCTGATGCCCAATGTGCTGGTGACCCTGTACCAGGATTCCGGCAAGGACACCCAGATTGTCCCGCGCGTCACCGGCTTTTTTGAATTCTGAGATCCGGTCGCTACACAGGCTTCACCTGGCTGTAGCACCGTTGTAATACAGTTGTCGCAAATTGATGCCCAGCGCAGTCAAGCGCAGCTATTCAACCCTTCAAAGGAGTTTTGCGATGCGCAAGATCCTCTCCCTCGCGGCTGCCGGTATCCTGGCGGGGTCCTCCCTCCAGGCCCAGGCGCTGGCCGTGGATGCCCGCTACCAGGCCTATGCCAAGGTCAGCGGGGTCTCCGGCAGCGCCGGCAGCATCGGCTCGGATACCATGAACAACCTGATGACCCTCTGGCTCGAAGGGTTCCGCAAGTACTATCCCAACGTGACCATCCAGATCGAGGGCAAGGGTTCGAGCACCGCCCCCCCGGCCCTGATCGAGGGTACCGCCCAGTTCGGTCCCATGTCCCGGGCGATGAAGTCCACGGAGATCGACCAGTTTGAGGCCAAGTTCGGCTACAAACCCACGGCCCTCTCCACCTCGCTCGACGCCCTGGCGGTGTTCGTCAACAAGGACAACCCGGTCAAGGGGCTGACCCTGCCCCAGGTGGATGCCATCTTTTCAAAGACCCGCAAGGGCGGGGCGGCCGAGGACCTCACCGGCTGGGGGCAACTGGGTCTGCAGGGCGACTGGGCCGGCGCCAAGATGAGTCTCTACGGCCGCAATTCGGCCTCCGGCACCTATGGCTTCTTCAAGGATCACGCCTTGTTCAAGGGGGATTACAAAGATGAGGTGAAGGAGCAGCCAGGCTCGGCTTCGGTGGTCCAGGGCATCACCACCGACCGCTTCGGCATCGGTTACAGCGGCATCGGCTACGTCACCTCCGGAGTGCGGGCGGTGCCCCTGGCGAGCAAGGAGGGCGAAGCGTTCAAGGAGGGGAATCTGGCCAACATCCTGGAAGGCACCTATCCCCTGGGCCGTTACCTGTACCTCTATATCAACAAGGCCCCGGGCAAGGAACTGGACCCTCTGGTGGACCGCATCGTCGGTCTGGAATTGGGCGCCGACGATTACGTCATCAAGCCCTTTTCCCCCCGCGAACTGGTGCTGCGCATCAAGGCCATCCTGCGCCGGGTGGCCCACCGGGCCCTGGGGGGGTTCTTCGGGGTCCAGCCCCCCTTCCAGGGAAAGCGGCACCCTGAGGTGGCGCGCAACGTCCAGGTCCAGGAGGTCATCGACCTGGCCCTGGCCCAGGGCCGGGCCGAGACCCGGGAGTTGAGCCTGCCTGGGGGGCGCCATCTGGAGGTGCAGGCCGTCCCCATCCTCAAGGACCAGGAGCGCAGCGGCGCGGTGGCGGTGTTCTACGACCTGACACGGATGCGCCTGCTGGAGCGCATGCGCAAGGATTTTGTCGCCAATGTCTCCCACGAATTGCGCACGCCCCTGACCGCCATCAAGGGCTGCGCCGAAACCCTGGCCGACGGGGCCTTGGACGACCGGCAGAGCGCCCTCCGCTTCGTCCAGATCATCGACGACCACGCCGGCCGCCTGACCCGCCTGCTGGACGATCTGCTTGAGCTGGCCCGCCTGGAATCCGATCAACTCGAGGTGCAGCGGGAGTCCTGCAAGCTGCGCGGGCTGGTCGAGTCCTGCCTCAGCGCCGTGACCCAGAACGCCGCGGCCAAGAACCTGAAGCTGGAGGTGGAGATTCCTCCCCAGCTGGGCGCCTGGTGCGACCGCCGACTGGTCGAACAGGCGCTGATCAACCTGCTGGACAATGCGGTCAAATACTCCCCTCAGGGCGCCCAGGTGCGGGTGTGGGCCGGGATGGAGGGCAGCCAGGCCTGCCCCCCCAGGAGAGGCGAGCGGGCGAATATCCTGCCCGGCAGGGAAAAGACCGGGGACCGCATCGCCCTGGAGGTCAGCGACACCGGGATCGGCATCCCGGCCGCGGAGCTTCACCGGGTCTTCGAGCGTTTCTACCGGGTGGACAAGGGGCGTTCCCGCGCCCAGGGGGGCACGGGCCTGGGCCTGGCCATCGTGCGCCACGTCGTCGAGGTCCACGGGGAGCAGCTGTGGATCGAAAGCGCGCTGGGCCAGGGCTCCACCTTCGGCTTCACCCTGCCGGCAGCCTGCTGAACAGCTCCCTTTCCCAGCCCTTGGCTCGAAATTCCAACCTGCCTTATTTTATCTCGTCCCCAAATCCTTTCCCACAGGTAGTGCTATGCGCCTGATCCGCCTGACCGCGGCCCTGCTCTTGCTCGTCCTGAGCGCCGGCTGCGGCAAGGAGCCTGGGCAGGGGGAGGCCGACCAGGATGATCCCGTCGCTCAGGGCCGGAAACTCTTCATGGCCAACGGCTGCAATCTCTGCCACGGACCAGAGGGCCGGGGGGATGGGCCGGTGGCCCGCAGCCTGAGTCCCAAACCCAGGGACTTTGCCGACCTGTCGGCCTATAAACGCGGTCCCGGCCTGGAGCAGCTCGAAGAAACCATCCAGAAGGGGCTCCATACCGGCCAGGGCATCATGCCGGCCTTTCCCAATATCCCGTCCGAGGACCGCCGGCGCCTGGCCCTCTTCATCCAATCCCTGCAGCCCAAATGAAAATTCCCCTGTCCTTCTGCGCCCTGCTGCTGTGGCTAATGCCGGCGTGGGCCCATCAGATCAATACCAGTTACACCACGGTCATCAACACCCCGGACACGGTCAAGGTGATGGTGGCCATCGACGAGTCTGATCTGGCCCGGTATTTCGGTCTGGACCGCAACCTGGACGGATATATCTGGAGGGATGAGGCCCTGCAGGGGGCAGGGGTGGTCTTTGACCGTCTCCGGACCGGGATGGATTTGGCGGTGGACGGCAGGCCAGCGGCGTTGCAAGAGCGCGGATCGGAGTTGGGGCAGGACCGGGATGGCAATCTCTTTCTCTACCTGTACTATGTGGTGCCGGTGCGGGGATTGCCCCAGACCCTGGATCTGGAACTGGGGTTTCTCGCCGAACTGGGGGAAGGCCACAAGAACCTGGCCAAGGTGCTGATTCCGGACAAGCCCCTGCAGCAGGCGGTGTTGTCGCGGGAGGAAAGGCGCCACCATTTTGTGGTGAGCGAGCCTGTCGAACTGCTGGACCAGGTGCTGGAATTCATCGAACTGGGGGTGGAGCACATCTTCCTGGGCTACGACCACATCTGCTTTCTGCTGGCGCTGATCATCGTGGGGGGACGCCTGATCGACCTGATCAAGATCGTCACGGCTTTTACCCTCGCCCACAGCATCACCCTGATCCTGGCTGCCCTGCAGGTGGTGGTCCTGCCTTCCAGGCTCATCGAGTCTGGAATCGCCCTGAGCATCGTGTACGTGGCGGCGGAGAACTTCTGGCTGCAGCGACACGACTACCGCTGGCTCTTGAGTTTTGGCTTTGGCCTGGTGCACGGCTTCGGTTTCGCCAACGTGCTGCGGGAGCTGGGACTGCCCACCAGCGGCCTGGTCGAATCCCTGCTGGCCTTCAACGTCGGGGTGGAGATCGGCCAGCTCTGCATCGTCGCCTTGCTCTTCCCCCTGACCCGGTGGGCCGCCCGCAGCGTGTACCGCCGTCCGGTGGTGTGGGGGATCTCGGGGATCATCCTGCTCTTCGGCCTGGGCTGGCTGGTGGAACGGAGCTTCGCCCTCTCCTTCATGCCCATATGATGATCCTCCTCCTCCTGTGCTTGCTGCCCCTGCCCCTGCAGGCAGCGCCCATACCCTCGGCAGCCCTGGGGGTGGAGCTGGATTTCCCCCTCCAGGACCAGTACCTCACCGGAGACGCCCTGCCGCTCAAGGGCGCCATCCGCGACGGGGCTGAGGCCGGAGGGCAGATCCTCTTCAACTTTGTGCCCCGCAGCGGAGGGGACGCCGTGCAGACCTTCATCGATCTGCAGGGGGACCGGTTCTCCGGGTACCAGATCTTCCGCCATACCCAGGCCGGCACCTATGACCTGGAGGTTTTCCTGGGGGGCCCGGGAGAGACTCGCCTGAGTTTTGTCGGCGGCTTCGAGGGTCTGGAGATAGGGCTGGGGAGTGGGGCCATCCGGCTGCCGGAGGACTTTTTCCCAGGAGTGCTGCTGGATGCACCCTTTACCACCGAGTTCGCCAGCGGGGAAGAGTTGGTCCTGGCCGGCGAGGTCCGCGATCCGCTCAAGGCCGGCGGCCAGTTGCTCTGGGTGTTCTCACCCCTGGATGGGGGAGAGGAGAAGCGCTTCTATCTGCCCCTCAGAGAGGATCGTTTCGAGGGTCACCAGGTCTTCCGCCACGAGGAGAGCGGCGAGTACGAACTGAGCATCTACCTGGGAGGGGCGGGTGAGCAGACCCTGGGGTTGGTGGGCGGATACGCCGTGGAGGTGCGCCGGGGCAGCGGCGAGGTGCTCATCCCCAGGGGGTACTTCTCCGGGGTGCTCCTGGACCAACCCCTGCCAGCGCGGCTGCCGGTGGGCCAGGCCATAAACTGGTCGGGTCAGGCGGAGCCCCAGGTGCGCAGCCTGCGGCTGGAGATCGAGGGGGCGGAGGAACGGGTGGTGCCCGTAGGGTTGGAGGAAGGGCGCTTCTCCCTGCCTCTGCGCCTGCGCGAGGAGGAGTTGGGTTCCCTGCTCCTGCGGGTGGTGGTGGAGCAGGAGGACGGGCGTTTTGTCCTGGCCGGCGAGTTCCCGGTCGAGGGTGTACAGGTGCCGGTGCCGCGCCTGGAGGTGGGAGCCCTGGCACTGGGTATCAGCGCCGGGGAGGAAGCGGTCCTGGCTCTGCACAATGGCGGTCAGGCCGTCTTGAAGGACCTGAGCTACCAGCCCGAAGGGCCCTTTGCCCTGGCCGGCGGGCCCCCGATGCTGGCCGTGGGAGAAAGCGCCCAGCTGCGCCTGCGCTACACGGGTGCGGGTGGCGAAGAGGGCCAACTGCAGATCCGCAGCAGCGATCCGGAGCAGCCCCTGGTGGCCATCGCCCTGCGGGGTTTGAATTCCGGGGCTGAACCCCTGGCCCTGCGTCTCCTGTCCCCCGATGCAGAAGGCCGCTTCAAGGCCCAGTTGGGGGGAGGAGAGCAGTTGCTGGTGCTCTATTCGGTCCAACTGAGCGGAGTGGATACCGCGGCAGCCTATCCTTTTTCGCTGGGCGGGGGGTTGGCCAAAGTCGCACCCGTGCCGGCATCGTCGCCCGAAGACCGCGACCTGTCGGAGGGATTCCTGCGAGAACAGGAACGCCTCCTGGCCGCCCGTTTACGGGACAGGCCATTGCCGGCTGGCAAGATCCGCGCTGCCGAGCCTCAGGTGGGCGACCAGCGGCGTTTCGTTTTCCCGCAAATGGGGAGCGTGCGCCAGCAAGCGGTACAGGCCTGGCTGGTGGCCATCAGTGAAAGGGCGCTGGCCTGGACCGAAGAGGGGATCACCGGGCTGGACCAGGGCCTGGTCGAGCAGGTGCTGAGGGAATTCAGCGGCGGGGATTACGAGCTGATCGGCCGGCGTTTTGGTTTGCCTTCGGACGTGGACGGGGATAGGCGAGTGAGTTTCCTCTTCACCCCGCTGGTAGACCAGGTAGGGGGACTGGCGGGATTCTATTCAGCGGCCTCGACCCTGCCCCAGGATTTGGGCGGCACCGGGGACCAGGTGGATCTGATGTTCCTTTCGCCCACCCAGCCGGCGCGCAGCTACCGCTCGCTGCTGGTCCACGAGTTCCAGCATCTGGTCAACTTCAACCAGCACGTGCTGGTGCGCCGTGGGGAAGGGGAAAGCAACTGGCTCAACGAAGGGCTTTCCCACCTGGCCGAGGACCTGGTGTCGGGGTACGCGCTTTCTGGGCAGGGGGAGATCATCGCCGCTTTTCTGGAGGCCCCCGGCGCCGTGGGCCTGGAAGGGGATGCGCTGATGGACCGGCGCAAACGCGGGGCTGCCTACCTCTTTGTCCGCAGTCTGGCCGACCGCCTGGGTGAAGGAGCTGTGCTGCGTCTGGTCAATACCGGGTTGGCTGACCGCGACAACGTGGAAAGCGCCACGGGCGAGAGCTTTGCCCGGCTGCTGGCCTGCTGGGGGGCCCAGCTCTACCTGAGCGGCCTGGGGGTATTCTCCCATCCCCGCTTCGAGTACGCCACCGAGCTGTTGCGCGCCGGCCCGGTGCGCGGTTTCCCTCTGCCTGCGGCCCTGGAGTACCGGCCAGGGGGGCCTTCGCTGCAGGGCAGCCTGCGGCCCCGGGGGGTGGCCTTTGTGCGCCTGCACGGGCCTGGCACCGCCGAAGGCCGGGTGGCCGTGCAGGGGAAGGTCAGCGGGGTGCTCCTGCCGCTGCCCGCCGGGTTTGAGCCGCGTATCGAGGTGCCGGCCGACTACATCCCCGGGGTGCACTTCACCCGCCTGCTGCCCGGCCGGTACCTGGTGGACCAGGACTACCAGGTGGACGGGGAGATCCTCGCCCAGGGGCAGAGCGAGGTGCTCATCCACTTTGCCGGGGCCGATACCCTGCGCTTCTTTCCGCCGGTGGAAGGGGGGCGCTTCTCCCAGGTGCTGCGCTTTGCCCCGGACCAGGTGGGGGTCTACGCATTGGAAATCTTCCTGGGCAGTGGGGATGGCCACTTCGAAGGGGTGGGGACCTTCAGTCCGGTGGAGGTGGCGGCCCCGGCCCCTGGGACGGCAGTGGAAGAAGGGCCGGTGTGGCCGCAGTCTTTTGCCCTGGGCCCGGCCTACCCCAATCCCTTCAATTCCAGCACCCTGATCCCCCTGGAGCTACCGGCCACCGCGGAGGAGGTGGAGGTCGGGGTGTACGATGTGCTGGGGCAGCGGGTGCGGGTGCTCTACCGGGGAATCCTGGGGCCAGGGCGGCACCAGTTGGTCTGGAATGGGAGGGATGACCAGGGGCGCCAGGCGGGCAGCGGGGGGTACTTCTTCAGGGCCTCCTGGGAGGGGCAGGTGCGGGTGCAGCGGGGGATTTTGCTGCGCTAGGCCAGTTCAGCAACCCCGGGAATCGAATCCATTGCCCCCGGCCGGGTGACGCACAGGGCAGCGGCACGGGTGGCTCGTTCCACTGCCTGGCGCGGGGGCAGATCGGCGGCCAGTCCGGCCAGAAAATACCCGATAAAGGTGTCGCCGGCTGCCGTGGTGTCCACGGCCTTGACCCGCAGGGCTGGGACGTGGAAGCTCTCCTGGGGGGCAGTGTACAGGGCGCCATTTTCTCCCAAGGTGAGGGCGATCTTGGCCTGGGGATATTTCTCGACCAGCACTTCCAGGATGGCGCGGGGTTCCTGCGCGGCGCTCAAACCAGCGCCCTCCAACTCGTTCACCACCAGTATATCCACCAGCTCCAAGGGGTAATCCCGCACGGCTTTGGTAAAGGGCGCCGGGTTGAAACAGATTTTCATCCCGCGCTCCCTCGCCTTGAGCATCAGGTGGGGGATATTGTTTATTTCGTTCTGCAGCAGCAGCATATCCCCACGACCAAACTCTGCGAGGGTCTGGTCGATCTGCTCCTCGGTGATCCGGGCATTGCAGCCGGCGAAGAGCACGATGGCGTTGTGTCCCTCCCGGTCCACCTGGATCAGGGCGTGACCAGTGGGGGCCTCATCCCGCAGGGTAAGGCGCATATCCACCCCCAGTCCGCTCAACTTGTCCACCAGCCACTGCCCCTCCGACCCCACCCGCCCGGCGTGGAAGACCTGGGCTCCGGCCCGGCCCAGGGCTGCGGATTGATTGGCTCCCTTGCCGCCGGCGAAAACCTGGTACGCGGAACTGGGCAGGGTTTCGCCGGGCCGGACAATGTGCTCCACCTGGTACACGTGGTCGATATTGAGGGAGCCGAAATTGAGGATCTTCATGCGCGGATTTCGGCGAGCAGTTTTCTGGCAGAAACCTCCAGCAAGCGAAAATCGCTGCCCGAATCGATGAAACGGAATCCCTGAGCGATGCGTTGTCGCATGACATCCGCTCCTCCTCTCAGGGGGATGCCGCAGGGTTTGCCGGCGCGGTGAAAGCCTTCCCGAAAGCGCTGGAGGGCGGCTTCGTGGTCGGGGTGTCCTGGGTCGACGCCCATGGACAGGGCCAGGTCCGAGGGGCCGAGGAAGCCGATGTCCACCCCCTCGACCCGGGCGATGGCCTCGGCATTGGCGATGCCTTCCAGATCCTCGATCTGGGGGATGCAGAGTACCACCTCGTCGAAGACCTTGCGGTAGTCGGGGGAAAGGGTGACGCAGCGGCCAGTGCCCACCGAGCGGGTACCCCTAGGCGGATAGCGCATGGACTGGGCGAGGATGCGGGCCTGCTCCGGAGTGCTGACGTGGGGGATGACGAGGCCCCAGGCGCCGGCATCGAGGAGCCTGGCCATGGTCACCGGGTCGTGGTCCCAGGCCCGGGCCAGGGGGATGGCGCCCCGGGATTCGATGGCGCGGAAGGTGTGGGCGATGAGGTCCAGGTCAAAGGCCGAGTGCTCGGCGTCCACCACCAGCCAGGGGAAGCCGGCGGCGGCCATGACCTCGGCGGCCAGGGGGGAAGCCAGATTGAGCCAGCCGCCTACTGAGGGCTGCCCGGCTGCGAGGGTTTCGCGGATTGGGTTTTTCATCTGCGGTCCTTTCTGTAATTGGCAATCATCCCACCAGTTGACTCATGGCCTGGGCGGCTTTCAGCCCGTGGCCCGAGAGCACGGCCACCACCGGTCCCCGTGCTGGCAGTTGTCCTTGTTGAGCCAGCCTTTCCACCCCGGCCCAGACCACCGCTGAAGTGGGCTCCACGCAGAAGCCGGCCTGGCCGAACTGCTTCACCCCCGCAGCGATCTCCTCCTCGCTCACCGCCACCACGGCCCCTCCTGACTCTCGTATGGCCTTCAGCAAGGCCCTGCCGCGCACCGGCACCGGCAGGGCGATGCCCTCGGCCAGGGTGGGTTGGGGGTCCAGGGCCCGCGCCACTTCCTGGTCGCCGCGCACAAAGGCCTGGTACAGCGGAGAGACATGGCGGGCTTGGACAGCTACTAGCCGGGGCAGGCGGGGGAGGACCCCGACCTGGCACAACTCCCCGAAACCCTTGTGCAACCCCAGCAGGATGCTGCCGGCGCCCACCGGGCAGAGCACCGCGCCGGGGAGGGACCAGCCCAGTTGCTCGGCGATCTCGAAGGCCAGGGTTTTGACCCCTTCGATGAAGAGCGGGTGCCACAGATGCGAGGCGTAGACTGCCCTGGTCCGGGCTACGTATTCCAGCAGGGCTTCGGTGGCCTTGGGGCGTGGGCCTTCCACCGGTACCAGTTCTGCCCCGTAGAGCCGGATCTGGAGGAGTTTGCCCGGCGAGGCCGAGGCCGGGCAGAAGACCTTGAGGCGCAGGCCGGCGCGGGCGGCGTACGCGGCCAGGGAGGCGCCGGCGTTGCCCGATGAATCCTCCACCGCCTCCTGCACCCCCAGCGCATGCAGGTAGCTGATGAGCAGGGCAGAGCCCCGGTCCTTGTACGAGCCAGTGGGCAGGCTGTATTCGCACTTGAGCAGCACCTGGGTAGTCCCGATTGAACAGGGGGCGAGCGGGGTCAGGCTCTCGCCCAGAGTTACAGGCTGCTCGAAGACCGGCAGGGCCTCGGCGTAGCGCCAAAACTCCGGCACCCGTGCTCTGATGGCCTGGAGCGGGAAAGCCACCCGCTCCAGGGCGAAATCGAGGGGGCCTCCGCAGGCCTGGCACTGGTGGGACAGATACCCCCATGCGTACCGGGCATGGCAGGCCGGACAGCAAAACATCAGATGGTGACCGCTCCCTGGGACGCCGAAGAGACCAGTTTGGCGTACTTGGCCATCACCCCGTGGGTATAGCGCGGGGCAGGGGCCTTCCAGCTCTTGCGCCGCGCCTCCAGCTCCTGCACGCTGAGGGCCACGTCCACCCGCCGTTTGACCGTGTCGATGGTGATTGGGTCGCCGTCGCGCAGCAGGGCGAGGGGACCGCCCCGGGCCGCCTCGGGGGAGACGTGGCCGATCATCAGGCCCCTCGTGGCGCCCGAGAAGCGGCCGTCGGTGAGCAGGGCCACGGTTTCGCCCAGCCCGGCGCCCACGATGGCGCCGGTCACTGCCAGCATCTCGCGCATGCCAGGGCCCCCCATGGGGCCTTCGTAGCGCACCACCACCACGTCTCCGGCCTCAACCCTGCCGGCGGTGATGGCGGGCAAGACCTCGCCCTCCCCGTCGAAGACCCGGGCCGGGCCGCTGTGGGTGGCCCGCTCGTGGCCGGCCAGCTTGACCACGCAGCCTTCCGGCGCCAGGTTGCCCCAGAGGATGACCAGGCCGCCGCTCTTCTTGATGGGATTTTCCACCGGACGGACCACCTCTTGGCCCGGGGTCTCCACCGCGCCTTCGGCCTCCTCGCCGATGGTCTTGCCAGTGACCGTCAAGGCCTCGCAGTGGAGCAGGCCGACCTCTTTGAGGCGCTTGGCCACCAGGCCGATGCCGCCGGCCCGGTGCAGGTCAGGGGCGACGAAGCGGCCGCCGGGTTTGAGGTCCACCATCAGCGGGGTGCGTTCGCTGATGCGCTGGAAGTCCTCCATCTCCAGGGGGATGCCGAATTCGCGGGCAATGGCCAGGAAGTGGAGCACGCTGTTGGTGGAGCCCCCGGTGGTGGCCACCGAGGCGATGGCGTTTTCGATGGCCTGGCGGGTGACGATCTGGCTGGGGCGCAGTCCCCGGCGCACCAGGTCCACGGCCAGCCTGCCCACCTCCGCGGCCACCTCGTCCTTGCGGGGGTCCACGGCCGGCACCGAACCCGTGCCCATGGCGGCGATGCCCAGCACCTCGATGGCCGTGGCCATGGTGTTGGCGGTGAACTGCCCGCCACAGGCGCCGGCACCGGGGCAGGCCTGGTCCTCGATGAGTTTGAGTTGGGCGTCGGCCATCCTGCCCGTGGCGTGGGCGCCGATGGCCTCGTACACGTCCTGGATGGTCACGTCGTGGCCGCGGTGCTGGCCGGGCATGATCGAGCCGCCGTACAGGAGCAGGGCAGGGATGTCGAGCCGGGCCAGCGCCAGAATGGCCCCGGGGGTGGTCTTGTCGCAGCCGGTGAGGGCCACCAGCCCGTCGAGCATGTGGCCGCGCACGACCAGCTCGATGGAATCGGCGATGACCTCGCGGCTGATCAGCGAGGTCTTCATGCCCTCGGTGCCCATGGTGATGCCGTCGGAGACGGCGATGGTGTTGAACTCCATGGGGGTGCCGCCAGCAGCGCGCACGCCCTCCTTTATTTTTTCGGCCAGGTGGCGGAAATGAAAGTTGCAGGGTCCGATCTCGGTCCAGGTATTGGCGATGCCGATCAGGGGTTTGGACAGGGCCACATCGTCAAAGCCGACGGCCTTGAACATGGCCCGGGCCCCGGCCCTGGCCGGACCCGAGGTGATCTGCTTGCTCTGGTGGGTGAGTGCGCTCATGGCTCTTCTCTGGTTAGAAGTGGACAGGTGCTCAGATGATATCGCCGGGCAGGAGCGCTGTCAACCTCGCTTGCGGGACCGGGTGCAGCGCGCTATTTTGGCTGGAATGGAGAGTTGGCACCCCCTCATCGTGCATTTCCCCCTGGTGCTCCTGCCCCTCAGTGTGATCCTAGATCTGCTGGCCCTGGGCTGGAGTAAAGCTCACTGGCACGGACTGGCGTACGGTATCCTGTGGCTGGGGGCGGTGTTGAGCGCCACGGCAGTGCTCAGCGGCAACGCTGCGGCCGATGCCTATCGCAAGAACCCGCAGGTCCAGGCGCTGGTGTCTGCCCACGAGAACTGGGCTACCTGGACCCTGCTGCTCTTCGTTGCCCTGGCGTTGAACCGCTTGCCCCTGCAATTGCAGGGCCGGCTCCACGGAGGCCATTTCAAGATCTGGCTGGTGGTGGCGGTCGCCGGCTGCATCCTGCTCTGGGTGACCGGATATACCGGGGGGGAGTTGGTCTACAAGTACGGGGTGGGGGTCAACATCAATCCCTAGGAGGACGGAGTATGGCTGTACAAGTGGAATTGCTCCTGGATGCCCATGCCCAGATCGGCGAAGGCCCCCTCTGGGACGAGGAGCAGCAGGTGCTCTACTGGGTGAACATCATGGAAAACCTGCTCCATATCTACGATCCGGCCACGGGGGAGGACCAGGCCATGGACGTGGGCCAGCCAGTGGGCACGGTGGTGGTAAGGGGTTCAGGAGGGCTGATGCTGGCCCTGCAGCACGGTTTTGCCTCCTTTGATTTGCACACCCACCAGGTGAAGATCCTGGCCGACCCCGAGGCCCACCTGCCCGAAAACCGCTTCAACGACGGCAAGTGCGATCCCGCCGGTCGTTTCTGGGCCGGGACCATGGCCATTGCCGCCACCAAGGGAGCGGGCAGCCTCTATTGCCTGGACACGGACCTGAGCGTGCGCCGGATGCTGGGGGATATCAGCATCTCCAACGGCATCGTCTGGAGTCTGGACCACGGGACCATGTACTACATCGACTCGCTCAAGGCGGATGTCCGGGCGTACGATTTTGAGGTGCAGACAGGCAATATCGCCAATGAGCGGGTGGTGTGTCGCTTCACCGAAGGGATGGGCCTGCCAGACGGCATGGCTATCGACGCGGAGGGCATGCTGTGGGTGGCCCAGTACAACGGGTCCAGGGTCTGCCGTTGGAACCCGCACACCGGGCAGGTGTTGGAGACCATCATGCTGCCGGTCTCGCGGGTGACGGCCTGCGCCTTTGGCGGGGCGGACCTGGACACCCTCTACATCACCAGTGCTTCCCAGGGTATGAGCCCCGATGACTGGAAAAAGGAGCCCCACGCCGGCGGACTCTTCGCCTGCAAGCCGGGCGTCCGGGGGGTGCCCACCTTCCGCTTCAAGGGGTGAGCCAGGCGCGTTCCTGGCCCACGACCAGGATGTGCTGACCCTGTTCCACCCGGGCGCGCCAGGCCTGGGCCAGGGCGATGCCGTCCACCCCTGCCCGCACTGGATGCGGTTCCTCGTCGATGCGGCAGAAATCGTGGAGCAGGCCCACCACCTGGCCGCGTTTCACCGTCGCTCCGCATTCCAACAGCGGCTCGTACAGCCCCGGAAAGGGCGCCGGCACAAAGCACTCCCGGTCCACGATCTCGACCTTGCGCTGGGTACCTGCGGCGTGGTGGCCGATGGGCTGGAGCTGGCCGCGCAACTGGCCGTGGTGGATGGCCGCGGCTAGCACCCCCTGTCGCCCGTATCGCACCCCTTCGGCATTTACCGCTGATCCCCAACCCAGCTCCGTGCCCAGGGTGATCTTGCCCAGGTTTTCGGCCTCGCTGGGCAAAAGGCCGGGGGTGCGATTCTGGTAGACCATCACCAGGGGCGCACCGAACCAACGGGCGGCCTCCTCGATCTGGCGGCCCCGTGCTGGATTATCGACGGGGTGGAAGTTGACGCAGGGGGCAAAGCGGGCCACCTCGCCCCCGGAATGCAGGTCGATGACCACGTGGACCTGGGGCCAGATATGATCCCGCACGAAGGCGGCGATGCGGTGGGTGATGCCGGCCAGGGAGGGGACCTTGCCGGCCTGGTCCACAAAGGCGCGGTTGAGGTTGACCCGGTCGTCGGCCGTGCTCTCGCGGGTGCCGGCGCGGAAGGCGGCCACGTTGAGCACGGGCACCAGGATGATCCGTCCCAGCACCTCTTCGGCCTTCATCTCCCGCAGTAGTTTCTTGACGACCACCGGGCCTTCGTATTCGTTGCCGTGGTTCGAACCAAAGGCCACCAGGCCCTGGCCCGGCTTTGCCTGGGGCCCCACCAGCACGGTGAGCGGGATCAGGTGTTCGCCCCAGATGCTGTCGTGCTCCAGGGAGACCCAGTAATCGCGGCGGCCAGGGGATTCCAGATCGAGTTGGGAGGGGGGGACGATCATGCGGGTCATGGAGGCCTCATTTCTCGAGTTGGAGGAATATTTCGCCGCTCAACGCGCCGCCCCTTTGAGCAGATCCGTGCCCAGGATGAAGTTCTGGCCCGGCGGCAGGATCATCACCTGGATCTTGTCGCTCAGCCTTTGGATCAGGGAATACTGGATCAGGGCCGGGGTCAGGGATTGGGATAGCTGGAGGTTGGCC
>JACPJE010000151.1 GCA_016187725.1 Candidatus Latescibacterota bacterium | reverse complement strand
TCGCGCGGCTGCGAGCCGCAATGGACGGCGTTGCCCTCAGTCGGCGTATTTATGGGTCAATACGCCTTCTTCGGGCGCCTTGCCCTTGCGTCTCTCGCTCGCGCTTTGGCCGACGAATTTCATTCTGTTAGGGGCTCTTATAGAGTCTGCTACCCCAGAAAGGAGAGGCGCTATGAAAAGGAGAGAATTCCTCAGATCAGCAGGGGTCGTGGGTGCAGCCTCCCTGCTGCAGCCCGCCTGGGCCTGGCCCAGGGCCTACCAGGATGCGCCGCGCTATTTCGGCCTGCATCCCTTTGTGGCCGCCCACCCCGAAGCGGTGTTCGTCAAACGCACCCAGGTGGCCGAAAAGGCGGATAGTACCGCCAAGAAGCAGGAGGGCCTGGTCCTGGCCCGCGAACTCTTCACCCTGCAGGACAATCCCGGCTTTGCCCAGACCCGCAAGATGTTGCTGATCCGCTGAGGCAGCGGGGGCGCGGATCTAACCCCTGGGGGCAAAGGGGCCGATATTATCTATCAGGACCTGCACCCCCCCGAGGGATATGCGCGGATTCGACACCCTGCTCCTGGCGCTCTTTCTGGTCTTTGAGGCCGGCGCTCTGCTGCTGATCGCCGCCATGCTGGAACGCAAGAAAAGCGGCTGTTCCCTGGACCGGGACCGGCTGCTTTTCTTTTTCTTCTTCTGCCTGATGCCGGTGTGCATGGGGGCCTTGAAGACCTTCGGCCGGCTGGGGATGCTGGTGGGCGGGTGCCTGGGGGGGGTGATGCTGACCAGTGCCCTGGGCTTTGTCCTCAGTTTTGGCCGCTGGTCCGGAAAACAAGAAACCCTCTCCCAGCCTGAACCCCAGCCTGAAAAAGCCGGGGTGAAGGTGTACCAGATCTACTACCAGGGGGAGGTACTGGGGCTGATCACCAGGGAAGGGATAGACCGGCTGCTGGCCAACCAGCTGTTGAAGCGGCAGCGCACCGTGGAACTGGTCGACGAGTACCGGGCGCGGGCCCAGGAGAAGGGGGTGGAGGTGCGTCTGCTCAAGAACCCCGCCAGCGGGCAGGTGCTGGTCAAGGTGGAATCTAGAACCCCTTGAGCGGAATGGCCTCGTCGATGAGCATGATGGGGATCTCGTCCTCGATGGGATAGAGATAGGCGCCGTCCTCGCGCACCAGACCCCCGTCGATGGGCTTTTCCACCTTCTTGCCGCCCCGGTTGCTCAACTGGCCCTGCTGGATGCGGGCATTGACCCGGTCGACCAGGGCCTGGTCGGCCAGGTGGACCGGGGTTTTGTTCTCGGGGCAGGCCAGGATTTCGAGCAGTTCCTTGTCGATCATCGGAATTCCCCTTTTGGCGAAGTGCACTTTTCAAAGATAGAAGCAGGGAGGGATTTTCTCCACTCAGGGGATTTTTTTTCCCATTCTCCAACGGAAATCCCTGCCTCAAAAAGAGGATGCTGAAGAATATAAATATTTATTTATAAAAAACATAAATTTTTTTAATCCTTCGGGTTTCAACGCGGCCCGGTCCTTGCTCAGGGGGGGGATGGAAAACTGTCTGCAAGGGGGCGGTTTT
Organism: Candidatus Latescibacterota bacterium; assembly: GCA_016187725.1. Classification (GTDB taxonomy): domain Bacteria; phylum Latescibacterota; class UBA2968; order UBA8231; family UBA8231; genus SICG01. The sequence goes on along the minus strand of JACPJE010000151.1, from coordinate 5,318 downwards.
CACAGCGAAAGGGGCTGCCTGTGGAACGAATAGAGCAACAGACCGATGTCCAGCACCAGCGCTTGGCGCAGATCGTGGAGTGCTGCCTGGAAAGCGAGCCGGCGTACAAACTCTTCGACATGCTGGGGGCCATCTCCCAGCTGGATGTAGAGGCCAAGCTGCACTACATGGCCCTGGTCCGGGAGTCGGGGGTCTACACCGAGGAGGAGATCCAGGCCATCGGCCGCCTGATCCTCAGCGGTACGGCGCAGTACTTCAAGGATATGATCGACAAGGTGCGGGAAGAGCAGGTCCGCCGCGAAATAGCCGAGATGCTCGCCGCCTAGCTTTTTAGTTCTCCTGCGTGGTCCTGGATCTTGCGGATGGCCCGGGCGATGTCGCCCATGTCCTCTTCCGGGCCCAGCAGCATGTTCTGGGTGAGCCAGATTGCCTCTTCGGCGCAGATGCGCTCGACCTCTGGGCAGCAGACCTGGTCGTAGTCGGGCTTGCCCTTGAAATAGGGGCTGACGAAGGGATAGTCCTGGAACTTGGTGCGGAAGGCGGCTTCTCTGTACAGGGGGTTGTACCCCGAGCTGCAGGGAATGCCCTCCTGCTGCAGCGCCGTGATGAAGCGGTCCCGGGGCAGGCCGCCAAAGCCTCTGGCCTGGTAGCGGATGATGTAGAGGTGATAGGCGTGGGTGGTGATGCGCGGGTCGGGATCCAGGGGTAATACCCCCTCAATTTCTCCCAAGAGCACGGTCAACAACTCGGCATTGCGGGTGCGGCGCGCCGTCTGGTATTCGAGGCTGCCAAGCTGGCTGAGCAGCAGGCCGGCCTGGAACTCGCCCAGACGGTAATTGCCCCCCACCAGGGGATGCTCGTACCAGGCCCCTTTGGGAGCGCGGCCGCAATTGTGCAGCGACCAGGCCCTTTCGGCCAGGCGGCGGTCGTCGGTGGTGATGAAGCCCCCCTCGCCGGCGTTGAGGTTCTTGCTGGCCTGGAAACTGAAGGTCCCCAGCTGGCCGATGGCGCCTACTTTTCGATCTCTCCAGGCGGCGGCATGGGCCTGGGCCGAATCTTCGATCAGGTAGAGATGGTGGCGCCGGGCGATATCGCCCAGGGCATCCAGGTCGGCCGGCCGGCCGGCGACGTGCACGGCGATGATGGCCCGGGTGCGTTCGGTAAGGGCGGCCTCCACCGAGGCCGGGCAGAGGTTATAGGTGCCCGGCTGCACGTCGGCGAAGATGGGGATGCCGCCCACCATGGCCACGGAACTGGCAGTGGCGATAAAGGTGTAGGCCGGCACGATGACTTCGTCGCCCGGTTGCAGACCGATGGCCTCAAGGGCCACCTGCAGGGCCACGGTGCCGTTGCTGACCGCCACGCCGAACTGGGCGTCCTGGAAGGAGGCGAAGGCCTTCTCGAAGGCGGCTACCTTGTCGGCCAGGAACCAGCGGCCGCTGTGCAACACCTCGAGCAGGGCTGCTTCGTCGGCGGGGGTGACGATGGGCCAGGAAGGAAAAGGGGCGCGCCGCAGCGGCTCGCCCCCAGTGATCGCCAGCTGTGGCATAGCGCTCTAGAGGGAACGGCCCTCTTCCTTGAGATACTGCCTGAGGCCCTTCTTGTTGAGGGTGCGCAGGGCGCGGGCCGAGAGCCGGAGCGTAATGGTGCGGTGCTCTTCGGGGACGTAGATGCGCTTGGTGATCAGATTGGGTTGCTGGAAGCGCCGGGTCTTGCGATTGGAGTGGCTGACAGAGTTACCAGCCAGCCGGCGCTTGCCGGATAATTTGCACACGCGAGACATATATCTGCTCCTTTGCAAAAGAAAATTAAAAATAGAGGCACCCTCTAGATAAGTCAAGGGGAACTGCTTGACAATACTTCGGTCAGCCCGCACCTTAATTATTGAAGATTATGCGTTTTGCGGTGAGTGTGAGGGCATTGTTTCCGAGCCGATGAACAAGTCCTGTCTGCGGGCGATGAGCTGCATGGCGGTGCTGCTGGGCAGCGCCGCAGCGCCGAAGGCCGAGATCCAATTGCTGGACAGCCAGCCCACCCAGGTGCACCTGGTCTGGAAAGCAGACCCTGAGCAGTTGGCCGGCGGGGAAGCCCAGACCTGCTGGGTGGGGCTGCCCCAGAGTGGGGAGCCCCGCCTGGAGGTGGTGGCGGCGCGCCGGGCCGGGGAACTGGTGGTGGAATCCGAGGGAGAAGTATGGACCACTGCCCAGGGACCGGTTTGCCTGAGCGAAGTGGGCTATGTGCGCGACCAGCGGGTGGTGGGGGTGGTCTTTGCTCCTCAGCGCCTGGGGGCGGACCGGGTGGGGCTCTACGGCCAGGTGGAGGTGGTGGTGCACTTTGGCGGGGTCGGGAGTGCGGCCCCGGTGCGTCTGGACCGCTGGGGGGAGGAGTGGTATGGGGCCCTGCTGATCAACTACGCGCAGGCCCGGGACTGGCGCTGTCCCCAGGGGGGTCGAGCGGGCAAGCCGACCCAGGAACTGGCCGGGGAGGTCTTTCGGGTGGGGGTGCGCGAATCCGGGCTGTATCGGATCAGCGGCCAAGATCTGGTGGAGGCGGGGGTGAGCCTGGAGGGGTTGGACCCGGCGCGGATCAGCTTGTGGTACGGGGGCGGGCGGGCCCTGCCAGTCCGGCAGCCCTTGGAGCTGTCCCTGGCCGAGATCGCCAGTGTAGTGGAGGACGGGGGGGATGGCCGCTTTGGCCCAGAGGATTACCTGCTCTTCTACGGGGAAGGGCTGGAGCGGTGGGAGTATCAGCGCAACACGGGCATCTATATCTACCGGCGAAACCTGTATACCCGGGACAATGTGTATTGGCTGGTGCTCGGGGGGGCGGTGGGCAAGCGGGCGCAGATGCGCAGCGGGGCCCTGGTGGACAGCGCTCCGCAGCAGCCCACCAGTTACCGGGCCCGGGTCCACGAGGAATCCGAAGAGCGCATCCTGCTCCAGCTGGAGAGCATCAACTCCGGATACGAGTGGTATTGGCAGGAGTTCAGCGGCAATGCCCGCAACTTCCCGGCGGCAATCCAGGGAGCCGCCGAAGGGCCGGTGCAGATCCGGCTGCGCTTTTTCGGCAACACGGACGCCGCCCACCCCTTTGCGGTGAAGTGGAACGATACAGAACTGGGCCGGGTATCCTTTGAGGGCTCGCGGCCGGATACCGTGGAGATCGAGGCCCCTCAGGGGGTGAAGGAAGGGCAGAATGCCCTGGGCCTGGTACACCTCAACAAGGAGCCCACCCGCCTGGACTGGTACGAATTAGAATACAGCCGCGCCTTTGCCGCCCAGCGGGGGGAGTTGAACTTCGACTACCCGGTGGCTGGGGCCGTGGCCGAATTCGCCCTGAGCGGCTTTGGCGAAGGCCGGCCGCGCCTCTTCGAGGTCTCGGGGGAACTGGCCGAGATCGGCGATTTCACCTACGACCAGGCCGCCGGCCAGGTGCGCTTCCAGGACAGCCCCGGCGAGAGCCCCCGCCACTACCTGGCGGCCCTGCCCTCGCGCTGGAAGCGGCCGTCCAAGATCGAACGCGACCCCCCCTCGCAGCTGAAGGCCGCCGGCCAGGGGGCCGAGTACCTGCTCCTCACCCACGGCGATTTCATGCAGGCCGCCCGGCGCTTGGGGCAGTGGCGAGCCCAGGACGACCGCTTCGGCCAGCCCTTCTCGGTGCAGGTGATCGACGTGCAGGATATCTACGACGAGTTCGCCGGGGGTCTGCTCGATCCTTCGGCGATCCGCAATTTCCTGCGGTACGCCTATGAGCACTGGGCCCCGGCCCCCAGCTTTGTGACCCTGATGGGAGACGGCAGCTACGACTTCAAGAACAACTCGGGCACCAGCCCGGGCAATTGGATCCCGGCCTTTCAGGACGGGGACAGCACCTATGACGAGTGGTATGTGCGGGTGGCCGGCAGTGAGACCGATGTGTATCCGGATATGGCCATCGGCCGATTGCCGGTGCAGACGGCAGCCCAGGCCGAGGGGGTGGTGGACAAGCTGATCGACTACGACCGCACCCCAGAGATCGGCCCCTGGCAGACCCGGGTGCTGCTGGTGGCCGACGATACGCACCACCCGCAGCGGCCAGGCGTGCCCGAGAGCTATTTCCTGTTCGACTCCGAGCGGCTGGTCCGCGAAGGGCTGCCCGAGGACCTGGACCTGGTCAAGCTCTACATCGGGCAGTATCCACTGGAGGGCCGCACCAAGCCCCGGGCCCGGGACGAGTTCATCCGCCGCTTCAACGAGGGCGCTTTGCTCCTGACCTATCTGGGGCACGGCAACCCTGAGGTGCTGGCCCACGAGCAGATCTTCCTGGTCTCGCGCGACCTGGCCGCCCTCGACAATGGCCGGCGCCTCCCGTTCATGTACACCGCGGCCAGCCAGGTGGGGGTCTTCGACGACCCGGCGCGCGAATCCATGCCCGAGATCCTCCTCGACCTGCCCGAGGGCGGGGTGATCGGCATGATCTCGGCCACCCGCATCGGGTTTCACAACAGCAATATGAGCCTGGCCCGCGTGTTTCACGAACAGATGTTTCGTTCCGGGCGGGAGCACGTGCCGGTGGGGTTGGCCCTGATGGAGGGCAAACAACTGGCCTTCATCGCCTCTGCCGACTGGCGGCGCAACATCCAGCGCTACTCGCTGATGGGAGACGCGGCCACCCGCCTGGCCCGGCCCCGCTATGGGGTGGACCTGAACGTGCCCGACACCCTGCGGGCCCTGCAGGAGGTGCAACTGAGCGGCCAGGTCCGCGATCCCGAGGGCCGGGCGGCCGGCGACTTCAACGGCCAGGTCTGGGTGCAGGCCTTCGACTCGGCAGTGCCCAGCGAGGTGGAGGGGCTGACCTACAAACAGCAGGGCGCCCCGCTCTTCCGCGGGCTCTTCAAGGTGGAACTGGGCCGCTTCGAGGCGGTCTTTCGCGTGCCCAAGGACATCAGCTATCAGGGGGAGGAAGGGCGGATCAGCGCCTATGCCTGGAGCCCCAGCAAGCCCTCGGCCTTTGGCGCGGCCAGGCAGCGGGTGATGGCCGGCACGGCCGCCGGGGTGGTGCCCGACGAGGAAGGACCGCAGATCCGCCTGGGCTTCCAGGGTCGTCCGGGATTCAAAAGCGGTGACCCGGTCCCGCCCCGCCTGGTGCTGGAGGCCCTGCTGAGCGATCAGAGCGGCATCAATGTGACCGGCGAGACCGGCCACGAGATCGAACTGCGCCTGGACGACCAGGTGCTCAAGCTGACCGACTTTTTCAGCAACCAGCAGGGGGATTACCGGTCCGGGAGCCTGGACTACCAACTGCCCCTGCTGGAACCGGGGACCCACACCGTTCGTCTG
>JACPJE010000150.1 GCA_016187725.1 Candidatus Latescibacterota bacterium | reverse complement strand
TGCGGGATTTCCTCACCGACGTCGAAGGCCGGCCCGGGGAACTGGACACCGGCGCGGTGCTCAAGGCCGCACGCCTGGCCCTGCAGATCCAGAGGGCAGCGGACCAGGGCCTGCGGGAGGTGTCGCTCTAGGGGGCTTGGTCGAGTGTGCGCCATGGCCGGCCCTCTTTCCCAGTTCCACCTGCGCCGCATAGCCGCGCTGTTCCTCCCCGAAGTCCTCCGTCCGGCTGCCGGCCGATCCGCCGCGAGTAGAAGAGCTGGAAGGGGGTGCTGAAGAGCTGGTTGCCCTCCACGAAAAAGGGCCGGCGCTCCAAGAAGGAGTAGGCCGTCTGGCGGTCGTGGCGGTTGAAAAGCCTTTCAAAGGCCGGCGTCTGGCGCTGCGAAACCTGCGCTATCAGTTCCTGGTCGGTGGGTTCCATAGGGGCTTTGTACCAGACAGGACACCGGCGGAGGGGCAAAGGTTCACGGCAGGCGCCGGGGGCTGGCGCACGCGGAGCCGGAGGGGAGCATTGGGCCGAGCCCGGGGCTCAATCCTGCCCTTTGGCTTCCAGGTGTTCCCGCAAGAGCGCGGCGATCTGGGCCTGGCCTGCCCGCTCGGCCCGGGCCAGGGGCTGGGGGTCTGGTAAAATAAGATCGAAAAATCGCTGAGGTGAATTTGGATGCGGCGGTGAGGCCGGCCAGGTGGCCCCCACCTACCTGCACGGCTATACCAGTTCCTTCGGGACCTTCCACCTGTTGCGCGACTGAGCCAGCAGTGCCAGAGGAAGGTGGGAGGTGGTGGTGGGTGGGCTAGCCGTCGAGCCGGGCCGGCAGGGACTCGACGAATCGCGGATTTCGTCCCGCACCCGGCGGTAGTGGCCGAGTGCTTCTTCTTCGCTGCGGGCGGTTTTGGCCAGTTTGGGCGGATCGTCGAAACCGACGTGGATAACCTTGGTTGGTTCCGGGAACACCGGGCAGTGCTCGTCGGCGTGGCCGCAGACGGTCACCACGTAGTCAAAGGGAATTCCCTTCAACTCGTCCACCTGCTTGGAGCGCTGGCCGGTGATATCGACCCCGGCTTCGGCCATGACCTTGACCGCGTTCGGGTTGAGGCCGTGGGTTTCGAGACCGGCTGAATAGGCTTCGAACTGGTCGCCCTTGAGGTGGTGGGCAAAGCCTTCGGCCATCTGGCTGCGGCAGGAGTTGCCGGTGCAGAGGAAAAGAATCCGCTTCATCACCTTCCCCTTGCAGGGCGCGCAGGACTGGCCCGCCGCATTTGGCGGGGGATGCAGATCTGGCCCCTGGCCGCCAGTTGGTTCAGGCGCTGCAGGTCGTCCACGGCAAGGGCGTGTGTTCCCCTGGCGGCGCGCAGATAGGCGTGGAGCCGCTGCTTCAGGCCGGTATCCGTTTTTTGGAGGGCGTAGTAGATCCAGACGCCGTCGCGGCGGTCCCGCACCAGGACAGCGCGTTTGAGCACGGCCAGATGGCGCGAGATCTTGCCCTGCGGCATGCCCAGCACCTCGACCAGCTCGCACACGCACAACTCCCGCTCCGCCAGCAGGAAGAGGATGCGCAGCCGCGTTTCATCCGCGCACGCTTTGAACACCTCCAGATCAGCTTCCATCCCCGTCTCTTTTCCCGGCCTCTCAGCTTGCCGCCACTGGGGCTCCTAGGCCCGCGGCGAAGTAGCGCCGCTGGAACCACAGGGCCACATTGACCAGCCCGATCAGGGCCGGCACTTCCACCAGCGGCCCGATCACCGCCGCAAAGGCCGCCCCGGAATTGATCCCGAATACCGCCACGGCCACGGCGATGGCCAGTTCGAAGTTATTGCTGGCCGCGGTGAAGGACAAGGTTGCGGTCTGCGCGTAGTTGGCCCCCACCTTCTTGCCCAGGTAGAAGGAGACCAGGAACATCAGCACAAAGTAGATCAGCAGCGGCACGGCGATGCGCAGCACGTCCAGGGGGATCTTGACGATGTACTCCCCCTTCAGGGAAAACATCACCACGATGGTGAACAGCAGCGCCATCAGGGTGAGCGGGCTGATGCGGGGAATGAACTGCTGCTCGTACCAGCGGCGATCCTTGAGTTTGATCAGCGAGAAGCGGGTGAGGATACCGGCCAGGAAGGGGATGCCCAGATAGATGAACACGCTCTGGGCGATCTGGCCGATGGTCACCTGGACCACGGCGCCCTGCAGGCCGAGCCATTCGGGCAGGAGGGTGATGAAGACGTAGGCGTATATTGAGTAGAAAAGGACCTGGAACACGGAGTTGAAGGCCACCAGGCCGGCCGCGTATTCGTTATCACCCCTGGCCAGCTCGTTCCAGACGATGACCATGGCGATGCAGCGGGCCAGCCCGATCATGATCAGGCCCACCATGTACTCGGGATAGTCCTGCAGGAAGACAATGGCCAGGGCAAACATCAGGGCCGGGCCGATGATCCAGTTCTGGAAAAGGGAGAGAGCCAGCACCCGGTAGTTGCGGAACACCTCGCCCAATTCCTCGTATTTGACCTTGGCCAGGGGCGGATACATCATCAGGATCAGGCCCACGGCGATGGGGATCGAGGTGGTGCCCACCTGGAAACGGGTGATGAGTTCGACCACCCCCGGAGTCCAGTACCCGGCGCCCACGCCCAGGGCCATGCCCAGGAAGATCCACAGGGTGAGATAGCGGTCGAGAAAGGAGAGTTTGCGGCTGGTGTGGTCGGCCATGGTCCGTGCTCCTTATATATATGTAAAAACGTATATATAAATATATCAGACAACGGTCCGGCGGGCAACACTTGCAGACTCCAGGCAACTCACTCCTCCATCTCCCTCAAGGCCCGCTCCAATTGGATCGCATAACCGCCGGGAGGAGCCGCTTCTTCCAGTGGTGCTGCGGGCCGCTGCCGGCTTCTGATCGCGATCCACCCCAGCCCGCTGCCGAGGACTAGCAAAAAGAATCCGGGCAAAACGTAGGCCAGCAGGTTGAAGCCCCGGTAGGGCGGTTTGGCGAGGATGGCCTGGCCGTACTGGGCCACGTAGAAATTCAGCACCTCCTCCTGGGACTTCCCTTCCTGCAGCAGGGCGCTGATCTCGCCCCGCATCCGGTCTGCCTCACCTGAGAGATGGTCGGCTACCGGCTGCCGCCAGCAGCAGGGAGCGATCAACTGCCGCTCCAATTCGCGGGCTTGTTCTTCGAGGGAGGCGGGTGCAGCGGCACCCGCCATCAGGAACATCAGGAGTAACCCTGTTGTGGTCTTCATCTCTGCCTCGACCGTGGGATTCATATGGACCAGTCGGTGCGGGCCTCGTGGGCCATGGAGACCCAAAAACACCGGGGGGCACCTGGCGTGCATCAGGCGCCCCCGGTCCCTACAGAATGACTACCCCGCTTGGCAGCGGTCGTTGTTTATTTGCTTACCAACTGCTTGACCTCACCCCAGCTCGACTGGGCCACCGCGGTGGGCCGCTGGCTGAACTTGAGCGCCGAGGCCCCGGTCTCAAAGGAGTGGCGCACCTGGGCGTTGTCGAACACGGCCACGCCGAAGTAATAGGCCTGGCTCAGGTCGCTGAACTGCACGTCCTTGTCGGAGCCGGTGACCAGCTTGCGGCTGAGTTCCATGGTCCAGGCCCCGTTGCTGTACTGGGCCATGGCCGGCAGATCGCCCCGGTCTCCGGCCAGCGGCGCTACCACGATGCCGGCGATCTCGTCGCCGGCCTTGAAGGTGTCCACAAACTCCTTCTTCTCAGAGTCGAGGATCCAGTACCCGGCATTGGCGCCGTTGGGATCCATGAAGCCAGGTGCGGTTTTGTCGGCATTGTAGTTATCCGTGTACCCGCCGCTGGTCTTGGGATCGCTGTGGCGGCCTGCTTCCGGGGTGTCGCTGCTGTAGCGCATGTCGTCCACGTACTGGTCGTCGATCTGGTTCACCGAGCCGGTGCGCACGGACTTCCAGTGCCAGATATCGCCCATCTCGCCCGGGTTGGCGGTGTACTTGTTGCCGTAGGGCTTGCCGGCCTCGCCGGCGTGGCAGGTGGCGAAGCAGCCGGCCTGGTTGAACCCGGTGATCGAGTTGTCGATGTTCCAGATGAAGGCCATCTTGTCTTCGTAGAACACGTTGTCGTCCCCCGAGGGGCCGTCGACCAACCGCTTCCAGGTGCCGTCCTCCTGCTTGACCCAGGGGAAGCGCCGCAGGCTTTCGGTGGGATCGTTCCAGCTCACCAGGAAGTAGACCTGGTCGCCGCTGTACACCGACTTGAGGGTGACCTGGTGGCTGCCGGCGTTGGCGCCGCCCACCACCGGGAAGCTCAGGGCCTGGGCCTCGTCCCACACAGCGTCGGCCGTGCCGTCGAGCACCGGCGGGGTAGTCACGTACTGCGAAGTGAGTTCGTTGGATTGCTGGGTGTTGGCGCTCACCAAGTTGCTGGTAGTGCCGACCAACGCCGCCAAACCTGCTAAGAGCAGGATGGCGAGGAGCGAGTATTTCGATCTCATACAAAACCTCCTTAATAAACAGGGGTGATTGGACATTGGTGATCACTTGCATAAACTGTGCCAGACGCAAAGGCGGGCTAAATAGGGGGCAGAGGTGGCACAGCTGGGTGTTCTTCTCTCCGCAAGCGAGACATTGCCTCCTCTCAGTGAGACGCGATGGTCTCTATTGGGGCGAGAGGCTGGAGATGATCAACTACGGAGGTCCGCAATGAGCCGGATTTCCCCCTTCCAGATCCTCTGCGGGGTCGGGGTATGCGCCATTTTCAGCTCCACGGCCGCCAAAAGTCCGGTGCTGCCCCTCTTCGCCGATTCCCTGGGCGCATCCAAGGCAGACATCGGCTTCATCGCCGCGGCCTCCACCGTGGTGGGCATCCTGGTCAGCCTGCCCGCCGGGGTGCTCTCAGACCTGTGGGGTCGCCGGCGGGTTATCCTCTTGTCCATGGGGGTGTTCGCCTCCGCCCCTTTCCTCTACCTGTTGGTGGGCGAGGTCTGGGGGTTGGTGGGGGTGCGCCTCTACCACGGGCTGGCCACGGCGATCTTCGGCCCGGTGGCCCTGGCCCTGGTCGCCGATCTTTTTGTGAAGGAGCGGGGCGAGAAGATGGGGTGGTATTCATCGTCCACCCTGGTGGGGCGCTCCCTGGCGCCCCTGGCCGGCGGGGTGCTGATCAGCGCAGGGGCAGCGGGATACCAGAAGGTCTATCTGGCCTGCGGGGTCGGCGGAGTGCTGGCGCTGCTGCTGGCCCTGCGCCTGCCGGTGCAACAGGGGAGGGACACCGGCCTTCCACACCCCGCAGCCGGCCAGAAGTGGCAGGAGACCCGGCAGGGCCTGCGGGAGGTGTTGACCCACAGGGGCATCCTATTCACCAGCGTCACAGAAGCGGTGCAGTACCTGGCATACGGAGCGCTGGAGACCTTCCTGCCGCTCTATGCCCTGCAAGCTGGCTTCAGCGCCTATCAGATCGGTTTGCTCCTGGGCCTCCAGGTGGTGGCCGTGACCCTGACCAAGCCGCTGATGGGGCGTTTCTCCGATCGGCACGGCCGGCGGTGGCCCATCGCGGCGGGGCTGTTGCTCGGCGCGGGGAGCTTGGCTTTGGTACCCTTCTGCGGGTCTTTCTGGAGCCTGTTGCTGGTCAGCCTGGTCTTTGGCCTGAGCCTGGCCACGGTGACCGCCTCCACTGCCGCACTGGTCTCTGAGCTGGCCAAGGCCGGGTCCTGCGGAGCGGCGCTGGGCACCATGAGCACGATCATGGATGTGGGGCAGGCCTCAGGGCCGGTGATTGCCGGGTTGTTGATCGGCACCTGGGGCTACGGGGTGGGTTTCCCGGCCATCGGCCTGGCGCTGGGATTGGCCTGCCTGGTGTTCCTGCTAGCGGTGCGGCTGCCGGCTTCCCCCCGCTAAATAATAAATCAAAATTTCTTGCCCCCTGGTTGCCACCTAGACAGCACGGAGGTAGGTTTTCGTGTTGTAGTTGATGTGCAACAAATATTTATTATATTTGAAACAATTATTTCAAGATAGGGCCATGTCTGAAAACCGTTTGCGCAAATGGGTGCTGCTGACGCACCAGATCGCCTCCCTGTCCTCCGGTTTCCGGGTCAAGGTGTGGCGGAAGCTGCAGGGGATCGGCGCCATTGCCGTCAAGAATTCTGCCTATGTCCTTCCCAGCAGCCCGGCAGCTCTGGAGGATTTCCAGTGGCTCAAGCAGGAGATCGTCGATGCTGGCGGCGAGGCGACCGTCTTCACAGCGGACGCGGTGAGCCGGGCAGAAGACCAGGAGATCATCCGCGCTTTCCAGGAGGCCCGAGACCGGGACTATGTGGCCCTCCTGGAGGACCTGCACGTCCTGGAAAAGGCTTGCACCGAGGGAGAGGGAGACCCTATAAAGGTGGATCTTAAGAAACTGGGCCGCCGATTGGAGGCCTTGGTCGCCATTGACTTCTTCGAGGCACCCAGGCGTGCCGAAGCCCTGGCCGCGCACCGGCGCTGTGAAGAACTCCTCCAGAAACCCAAGCCGTCCCAGGAGGCGGTCCGGGTATCCAAGCCTGCTGCCTATCGGAAACGGCGCTGGGTGACCCGCAAACGTCCCCATATCGACCGGCTGGCCTCGGCCTGGCTCATCCAGCGCTACATCGACCCGGAGGCGCGGTTTGCCTTTGTAGAGCAAGGGGCGAAACTCCGCAAAGGCGATGTGCCCTTTGATATGTTCGAGGTGGAGTTCGGCCACCACGGAGACGACTGCACCTTTGAGGTGCTGATAAAAGCCTTTGGCCTGGGCGACCCGGCTCTGGAAGTGGTCGCCCGGATCGTCCACGACGCAGATCTGAAGGACGGGAAGTTCGGCCGGCGAGATGTAGAGGGCATCGAGAAGGCCATCCGCTCCCTCGGATCGCAGCTCCCGGACGACCGACTGCTGGAGGTGGGGATGCTCTTGTTCGACGGCCTGCTGGAGATCGTCAACCAAGAAGGGCGGCGATGATGAGACTCTTCCCACTTAAGAGCCACTAACAAAATGACCTTCTGGCGTCGCGCGGCTGCGAGCCGCAATGGACGGCGTTGCCCTCAGTCGGCGTATTTATGGGTCAATACGCCTTCTTCGGGCGCCTTGCCCTTGCGTCTCTCG
>JACPJE010000186.1 GCA_016187725.1 Candidatus Latescibacterota bacterium | reverse complement strand
GATGTCCACGTCGCCATCGTCGTCGTAGTCCCCGAAGGCGGCCCCCCGGCTGGATTTGAGCACCGCCAGCCCTGCCCCGGCCCTTGCCGAGACCTCGGTGAAGGTGTACCTGCTCCCTGCCCCTGATCCGTTGTTCCTGAAGAGGAAATTCCGCTGCGCGTAGGTGGTGCGGGAATCGAACAGCTCCACGTTGTCCAGGACGTGGCCCATGGCGATGAAGAGATCCAGTTCCCCGTCGTTGTCGTAGTCCAGAAACCCTCCCCCCCAGCCGACGTAGGGCCGCGTCGCCATCCCGATGCCGGCCGCTATCGATTCATTGGCGAACAGGCCGCGCCCTTCGTTGTGGTAAAGCGCCGCGCCTTCTTCTTGGAAATTGCTCACCAGGAGATCCAGGTTCCCATCGCGGTCGTAGTCCCCGAAGTCGACGCCCATGCTCGACTCTGCCCTGCCGTCCTCATTATAGGCCACCCCGGCCATGAGCCCCACCTCGGAGAAGGTGCCGTCACCGTTGTTCCGGTACAGGAAGTTGGGGGTCAGGTCATTGGCCACGTAGAGATCCAGATCTCCATCGTTGTCGTAGTCGCCACAGGCCATCCCCATGCCCTTGCCCCCGGGATTGGACACCCCGGCTTGCCGGGTGACATCGGTGAAGCGGCCATCCTTGTTGTTGTGGTAGAGCACATCCGACACCCCGTTGAAATTATCCGGGTGAGGATAGCCAGTGACCTGGGCAACCGTCTTCTGCCCTCTGGGCAGGTAGAAACTCTTCGTCTCCTTGGGGTGTGCCAGGGAAAAATCCACGTAGTTGGCCACGTAGAGATCCAGGTACCCGTCGTTGTCGTAGTCGAGAAATGCGCATCCCACCCCCCAGTGGTCGTCACCGACCCCGGCCCTTCGGGTTACATCAGTGAAGGTCCTGTTCCCCTTGTTGCGATAGAGGGCATTGGGGCCATAATTCGCAATGTACAGATCCAGGTCCCCATCGTTGTCGTAGTCACCTGCGGTGATTCCCATGCCGTACCCGGTGTCCTTGATCCCGGCTTCTTGGGTCATGTCGGCGAAGGTTCCGTCTCCTTTGTTGCGATAGAGCGCATCGCTGGCCTTAGGGCGATCCCTTGCCTCCAACTCGTGACCGTTTACCAGATAGATATCCAGCTTCCCGTCGTTGTCGTAGTCCAGGAAGGCGCATCCTGGCCCCATCGTCTCGATGAAGTGCCGCTTTCCGGTCGCGCCATTGACGTGCCGGAATTTGATTCCCGCCTGGGCCGTCACCTCGGCAAACCGTACCGCGTGCTCGGCACTGCCGGCTGAGACCAGTGAGGCCGTCAAAAGAACAGCTGCTTCTGCACGTGACCAGCGCCTGCTCACGGTGCTCCCCCCTCGCACACGACCAGGAACTGATCTGCATCCAGGTCCTCCCAGCGATCTACCTGGCCACTGGGCCAGTAGATGTCTAGCCGATCCACCCGCTGGCTGGCCCCCAGCCCAAAGTGCACACGCAGATCATGGGTGGACAGATAACTTGCCCCTGATATCACCTCCCTGACCTGGCGATGGCCGCCGACCCACAGTTCGAGGCGGGCGCCAATCCCGTCCCTGTTGCTTTTCGTGCCCACGGTCCGCACTGTCAGCCAGTGCTGGCGGTTGCCGCCGTCGTTGCGCAGCAATTCAGCCGGCCCGTTGTTGTTGGTCACCAGAATGTCCACGTCGCCATCGTCATCATAGTCCCCGAAAGCTGCCCCCCGGCTCACCCGCGCGATCTCAAAGGCGGGTCCGGAACTGGCACTGATATCGGCAAACCAGCCTCCGTCATTCCGCAGCAACTGGTTCTTCTGCGCATAGGTCAGGCTGCTCTCCAACTGCTCGACATTGTGGAAGATATGCCCGTTGGCACAGAACAGGTCCAGATCGCCGTCGTTGTCGAAATCGAAAAACCGCGTCCCGAACCCCAGCGGCAGGAGCGTTGGTTCTGCCAGACCGGCGGAGGCGCTCACATCGGAGAAAAAGCCATTGCCCAGGTTCCGGTAGAGGGTATAGGTCTCATAAGAAAAGTTGGTGACGAACAGGTCTGGATACCCATCCCCGTCGTAGTCTCCAGCATCCACTCCCATGCCCGACTGCAGCTCCCCGCTGCCACTGTGACTTACACCGCTGAACAGACCCACCTCCTGGAAGCGCCCATTGCCTTCATTGCGCATGAGCAGGTTGGGGGTCTCGTCGTTGGCGACATAGATATCTATATCCCCATCCCGATCGTAATCGGTGCAGGTCACTCCCAGTCCTCTGCCAGGCACTATTCGCTCCAGCCCTGCCTCTGCCGTGGCATCTTTGAAGCGCCCGTCACCCTCATTGTGGTAGAGTCGGTCAGGCACACTGTCGTACTTATCGGGATCACAGTAGACATGCAGACCGCGCTGGTGACAGGGCTGATGGTTTTCAATGGAAAAGTCGATGTAATTCGCCGTGTAGAGGTCCAGCCAGCCGTCGTTGTCATAGTCTAGCCAGGCCGCACTGGTGCTCCACAGTGAATCGCCCACTCCAGCCGCGCTGGTCATATCGACAAAGGTGCCATTGCCTTCATTGCGGTACAACACCTCAGGGCCAAAGTTGGTGACGTACAAATCCGTGTCTCCATCGTTGTCGAAATCAGCCGCGGCACAACCCATCCCGTAGTGAGTATCCCCCACCCCGGCCACCGAGGTCGCGTCGGCGAATCGTCCCTCGCCCTCGTTTCGATACAGCCTGTTGATGGGGATCTCGGCTGTCTGGTGCCCGGGAAGTGATGCCCCGTTCACTAGGTAGATATCCAAATCGCCATCCCCGTCGTAGTCCAGAAATCCGCCCCCGGATCCCATGGTCTCCACGTAGAACAGCTCCCCGCTCCCCCCGTGAGTGTGATGGAAATCTATGCCAGAGGCCACCGCCACTTCGGCGAATTGGACCTGGGATTCGGGGGAAGATATCGCCACCTGGCTCCACAGCAAGAGCAGGGCAATTGA
Source organism: Candidatus Latescibacterota bacterium (assembly GCA_016187725.1). Classification (GTDB taxonomy): domain Bacteria; phylum Latescibacterota; class UBA2968; order UBA8231; family UBA8231; genus SICG01. The sequence goes on along the minus strand of JACPJE010000186.1, from coordinate 9,817 downwards.
GACAGCTCTGCAGACAGATCTCTCATCTGCATTCATTCCGCATCCGGAGGTGCGAAGAATACATACTCTGGGATGCGGTGATCGGGAAGTTCCCCAAACCGCCGCAGGGCCTCCCTGGCCTCCCCGCTTTTCCCCTGTTTCAGATAGGTCTGGCCCAGAGCGTAGTGGGCGTGCCTGTACTGTGGATTTTTCTCTATACACCGCTCGTACATCTCGGCGGCTTGCACCAGACGGCCCTGATGCTCGTACACCGCACCCAGTTCGAAGTACGCCTCAGCGTAATCAGGGTTGATCTCAAGGGCCCTCTTGAGATGGCCTTCGGCCTCGGCGCCCCGGCCTCGGCGCGCCTGTGTTCGACCCAGGCTGAAAAGGGTCAGGGCCGAATTGGGGTCGAGCACCGCAGCGCGTTCGAACCCTCCGGCTGCTTCCGCATACTGTCCCAGGGTGAAGTGGATCTGAGCCAGGTTGTAGGCGTAGATCTTCTCCTGCGGAGCGATTTCTGCAGCCTTCTGAAGCAGCTGGACAGCCTTTTCGTGTTCATTGCGCTGTTTGGAGAACACCAGCGCCAGGTCGTTATAGGCCGGGGCCAGCTGTGGATCCAGGCGAATGGCCTCCTGGTATGCCTGGATGGCCTCGTCAGGGTGCTGCAGCAAGTGCAGGGCTAATCCCAGGTGGCGGTAGCTGAGGGCATGGCGCGGCTCCAGGCGGATCGCAGCCCGGTAATGGGACAGCGCGAGGTGATAATCGCGGTGCTGCATGGACTCCAGACCGGCCAGGCCTTCTATTTTCTCCGGCTCCTGGAGTTCTCCCAGCAAGGGGCGCCGCAGTTCCTTCTGGGTAAGCCCCAATTGCTTCGCCCGGTACAGGCGTGCTCTTGCAGCAGCGGGCCGGTCTCGCCGGGCGTACAGTTCTCCCAGGCCGTACTGGTTTCGCGCCGGGTCTGGGTCCGTCATCTTCAACTCCACCCGTTTTACCGGATTGGGATTTTCTTGTTGCATCTGGCGAAAGCGCCCCAGAGTGCGCTCAGCTGCCTCTGCCCTGCCGGCCTTGTGATAGAGCAGGCCCAGTTGGTAGAACACCTCGGCCTCACCCCCACCCAGCTCCCTGGCCCGCTCCAGGCACCCAATGGCCAGAGAGTCCTGCTTCAGGCGCAGGTAGGCCTTGCCCGCACCATACCAGTTCGCAGACTCCTGGGGATTGAGGCGACAGGCCGCCACGTACTGTTCCAGAGCTTCTGCCGGTCTGTTCTGCCACAGCAGAATGAAACCCAGGTAGCGCCGCGCCTCGGTGTTCCAGGGATCGAGCTGCAGGGCAGCCGCGAATGCCTGGCGGGCCTCGTCCAGTCTCTCCAGGCGTTCGTAGGCCACACCGGCGTTGTAGTAGAAGGCCGGCTGTCCCGCGTCCAGCTCGATGGCCTGCGCCAAAGCGCGGATCGCACTTTGGTACTGGCGCCCGTAGGTGTAGGCCATCCCCAGGCCATTGCAGGATTCAGCCAGGGTGCTGTCGAGCTGAAGGGCATGGATATAGTAGGCCTGCGCACTGTCGAACTGATCCCTGAGCAGGAAGGAAGTGGCCAATATCTGGTGCGCCAGGGCGTCCTGGGGATCGGCCCTCAACAGACGGCGCAAGCTCTCTTCGGCTGCTTCGGGCCTTTGTCTCTTCAATAGGAATGCGGCCTGGCGCGCCTCCATCACCCCTGCCCAAGCGCTGCACGCCCCCAGCCAGATCCCCAACCACAGCACGGCGATCCTCATCTGGGAGCCTCTCCCTCTCTCACTTCCAGCACCCGATTCACGGCCAGGTCTCTGTGGATATTGACCTGGCCGCTGGGCCAGCGGATCTCCAGTTCCTCGATCCTCTGGGCCTGGCTCAACCCTATCTCGAGCTGCAAGCTGTTGTTGACCCCAAAACCTCCGCCACTGCTCACCTCGGCATACTGAGTCCGACCCCCGGCCCGCACCCGCACCCGTGCGCCAATGCCGTCGCGGTTGCTGCGGGCCCCGACCAGTCGCAGGGCCAGCCAGTGTTGGCCTGAGGTGTCATTGCGAAAGAGGCAGCTCTTCCAAAGATCTCCCGGGTAGGTTCCTCCCACGGGCACGTAGATGTCCTGATCGCCGTCCCCGTCATAGTCGGCAAAGGTGACCCCGTGTCCCTTCCCCAGCTGTTCCAGGCCGATCTGGGCGGCGATATCGACAAAGGTCCCGTCTCGCCGGTTCAACAGGAGCGCATCCGGCTCCAGCCGGGTCATCTCTGCCCCGCCATTGGCCAGGTAGATGTCCGGGTACCCGTCGCCGTCGAAATCGCCATAGTGCGCTCCGGTCGAACCAAAGGATTTGCCCAGGCCGGCCTGGTAGGTCATATCTGCAAAGCTGCCATCCCCCTCGTTGCGGTACAGGGCCGGGCGGTTCCGGTCGAGGCGGGTGTGCCCGTGGAGTTTGCTGTACAGGACCGCCTCGTAGTCGCTCAACTCAGAGCAGAAAAGATCCAGGTACCCGTCGTTGTCGTAGTCGAAAAAGAAGGTGTAGTACCCCCCTATGGGCAACTGGGTGCGGGTTTCCCTGGCGACCTCGGCGAAAACCACCTCACCTGTCTGGGAGTCGGTGTCGTTGCGGTAAAAGGCATTCACATTGTTGAAGTTGGCGATGTAGAGGTCCAGGTCGCCGTCGTTGTCATAATCTCCGAAGGCACTGCCGACGCTGCGGTCCGGCCGGATGCCGGCAGCCGCGGCGATATCCGCGAAACCGCCCTGGCCATCGCTGCGGTAGAGCCGCCTGTGCGCTCACCTCGATAAAGTGCCCCCTCCCATCGTTCTGGAACAGGGTGTTCGGCGCCTTGCCATACCAGCCATTCCTGGCGATGTAGAGGTCTGGATCCCCGTCGTTGTCATAGTCGGCGAAGGTGCACCCCATGCCGGCCTGCTCTCCTACACCTGCCTCCTCGGTCTGATCGGTGAACACGCCGCCGTCGTTGCGGTACAGGGCATTACCGGCGAAATGCCCCATGGTGAACAAATCCAGATCTCCATCCCCATCGCAATCCGCCCAGGCACTGCCCCGCCCCAGATCCAACCTGTCCACCCTGGTCGCTGCCGCCACCTCGACAAAGCGCACCCGCACCTCACCCAGAGCTGGCTGTGTCGCCAATTCCATCCGGCAGGAGTCAGGCAGATCGGCAGGATAGCCGCCCAGGTGTTTGTATGCCAGGTACAAGGCCCAGCGGGCTGTCAGCCAGCGCGGCGCCAGTTCTACCGCGCGCCGCAGCTCAGCGGCAGCCTCTGAGTACCCTCCCTTCAGGTAGAGCGCCATGCCCAATTGGTAGTGCGCGGACAAGTTCTCGGGTCTTTGGGCGAGGAGGTCCCGAAAGGCAGCGATGGCAGCGTCCCCATTCCCCTGGTACAGACACACCTGGCCCAGGTTGAAGAGGGCTTCGTGGTTTTGCGGTTCGAACTCGTGCACCTTGGCAAAAGCCTCCCCGGCCTCCCGCAAGTCCATCATCTGGTTGGGCGCCATGCGCAGGTACCCGATGCCCATGTAGGCTGCCGCTGTTCGCGGCTCCAGCTCCGCCACTTTTTTGAGCTGCGCATAAGCCTCCTCCAGGCGCCCCTGGCGACTCAGCAGCTTGCTGCATTCAAAGGGGGCCTCGGGGCGCTGCGGTTGCTGGCGCATGGCCGTTGCCAGCAGGCTGTCTGCCCGGTCCAGGGAATTCCTGGAAAAGTGGAGGCGCGCCAGGGAGACATACGCATCGTAGAAGGTGGTGTCGAGTTCCAGACAGCGCTGAAAGAGCTGCTCAGCCTGCAGGATGCGCTGGCTTTCCAGAGCCCGGAGTCCCTCTTCATAGAGCGCCTGGGGGACTTCCGCTACCGCGGCATAGCCCCCCAGGCCCCACCCGCTGACTAGAACCCAGCACCCAATGGCCAGCTGCTTCCAACTCACCCCTATACCACTCTCTCAATCCTGTAAAGAGAGCCCCTACCGATGGCGCGCCGGTAAGGGCTCTCCTATCATCCACAGAAGGGCCACTGATCTCCAGCAGCTCTACTCCCTGAAGTCGGCCTTGACCTGCCCCCAGGACTTGGCTTCGACGGCCGTGGGGCGAACCCCGCCGCCCAGGCCGAAGACCTTGGGATCGTAAATCACCTGCTCCTTCTGCCAGGCAGAAGGGGTGTTCCAGGCGTTGTTGGCCGATTCGTCCTTGGCCCAGAACAGCTGCCCCTGGCGGCCGCCCGACGGGTCGTCCCCGTCGTTCAAGGCAAAGGTCGTCCCCAGGATATAGCCGATCTTGGGCTCGAAGGGGGCGATCACCGCCGGGTCTTGGGCCAGGCCCACCAAGGGCTGGCGGGCTTCGAGGTTCCAGCCCTTGGAGGTCTCCTTGGTCAGGACTTCCAGACCGAGGTTGCCCATCCCCGTCTGATTGGTGCCGTGCACCCCGGCGGCGAAGTTCTGGCTGCGGTTCGGCTCGTCGAAGGCGTTGCCGGAGATGTCGAGCTGCCAGTCCGGCTCGGCCTTGGTCGGATCACTTTCGTTCCCCCACTGGGTCCCCGGGTGGCGGGGCTCGCTCGGCCGCAGGTCGTAGAAGCCGATGTAGTATTCAATGGCATCCCCCTGCCAGATATCGCCGGTCCCGGTCGCGTTCACGTTGACCAGGCCATCGTCGGTTACCTCGCCGAGGAAGTACAGGTTTTTCGCGTCGATGCCCTGGGCCACATCGCCGCTCATATCATTGGGTCCATCGATCTCGCCGCCGTACCAATAATTCGGACTGCTCGGATCGAGGAACACCGGTTCAAAGGGCCAGTCGTCGAACTCGGCGTCGATGAAAGGCTCATCCACGAACCAGAAGATCGGCTGGCCGAATTCCGCGGTACCTTTGGTGCCCGCGGTCGTGGCATTCGCCCCGGCAGTGATCGCGGTGTTCTCCGCGCCCGCGCTGCTGACCACGGTCACGGCATAGTAGTTGGTCACACTGCCCGGGGTGAAGGGGGTCTGCAGGGCGTACTCATAAGCCTGCTGGCCCTCGGGGATCTCAGTGCCGATGCGGTACACGTTGCCCGCGCCGACGTCCGTGATCGCCTTGTCCGACACGTAGACGTTGTAGCTCTCTCCGGAGACACTGCCGTTGTCGGTCCACACGATGGTGTGGACGTTGTGGGTCTCGGGGAGCACCTGGCCTGCTACCGTAGGCCGGGTGACCACGCCCGTGTTCTCTACGGAGATGCCGGTCTGGGCCAGGGCCAGACCGGGGAGCATGGCAACGGCAGCCATTGCCCATAGTCTTTTGATCCTCATCGCTTTTGTCCTTTCTCTATGGTGAGACTCTGACAGCATTTCTCCTGGCAATGCCAGGGAGGATGATAGGGACTATGAGTTTCGCGCTACGCACCACCTCCTTTTCCTATTTAATGACCTCGAACTCAGCGCTGCGCTGAACCGGTCAGAATCCAGTCGCGTTGCCGTGCCCGCCGGGCCTCCTCGCCCTTCAGTTCTCGCTTCTCCATCTTGTGGTCGAAGTGGAAGACCAGGTCGATGGTCTGGTGGGGATGATTCGCTTCGTCGAACTGAGTAGCAAAGCCGTCGATGCGCAGTTCGACGCTCTGGGCCCCCTCCCCCAGGGCCTCAAAGACCAGGTAGCCCTTGTAGTCACCTCCCTTGAAGACCTGGTGGTCTGGCCGGTAGAGTTCCTCGCGCACGATGCCCATACGCTGGTCGAAGCGGTACTGCTCATTCCCTCCTGGCCCGCGGATGAGGGTGTAATAATCTTCAAAACTGTTCTCCGATTCCTCCCGGTTGATCGAGTAGTAAACGAACTCTGCCCCCTGGTCTGTGCGCAGCATGACCTTGGCGGGGAACAACTCCACTTTGGGCAGCACCGGGTTGAAGACCTCGACCTCGAAGACCGTGAAGCGGTTCGGGGTATACCCCAGGCGAGGGTCGCGCCAGTTCCCGTAGGTGAAGGGGTTGGCGGAAAAGCGGTCCTTGTAAGAGACATCTGGGTAGCGCCGGTTGAGCGCTGCATCGCTCAGCGGACGCACCGTGACCCGGAGTCCCCCCTGATTGAAGGTGAGGGAGCCATCTTCATTGGCTGTATAGCCTGGATTTTCTGCCACCTTCGCGCTGGGCACCAGGTAGGACCTGTACTCATAGACCGGCGCTAGCAGGTCATAGATAACCGCCGGTGCCGAGCAGCCCATCAACGCAACTATGCAACTCAAAAACCCTGCGCACAGGCTCGAAAAACATCTCATACTCCTACCGCTCCGGATGATTTGCGCCTATTGGGCAGCAGCCAGGATCTGCTCGCCCATGAAGACCTGGAAGAAGCTGCGCACGAAACTGCCCGAAGGCAGACCCGGCTCGTCGAATTCCTTCCTGGTGTACTGCAGGCCCATGACGATGAACACGTTGAACCCCCCACTCACGCCTTTCCTCTTGAGCTGTCCCAAATAGGTCTGAGACGAGAAGTCCAAGAGCTTGTCCTCCCGGTCGATGAAGCGCTCTTGGAAGAAGGGAAACCCTTCGGCGCCCAGCTCCAGGCTGGTGCGGTCGGTGAACCGGCAATCGACGCGGAAAATCGGCACGATCTCGGTCACATCCCTCCGGACCGACAAGCCGCCAGGCCCGGTGCCTCCTTCCATATCCTGCTTGAGCAGGGTATGCTTGAACATCGGTTGAGCCGTGAGCCTGTTCCAGGTCCAGGTGTAGGCGGCCTTGTTCACCAGGGCCAAGGTATTGAGGTCATCCGCCTCCTGCGCCGTGCCATCGGCGAACTGCTCCTCTTGCTGAGCATTCAGCTCGTAGCGGAGGTTGTTGTGCAGGCGCAGGCCGTGTACCGGCGTCCACTGCGTGCCGAGGTATCCCCGGTTGACCAGGCTGTGGCGCATGGCCAGGGCGTCCTCGACAAAGACCGACCCGTAATCCGCCTCGACATCGACACTGCCTTCGATCAGGTGGTACTGGAACACGGGGTTGGGAATGTCGTCCTCTACCCGCTTGAGTTCGTGCTCCCACTGCAGCCTGGCCCGACCCGGGAAGAGCCGCCGGTACGAGCCCGAGAGGTAGTCTGCATGGTTCTGGCCGGGACCGGCAATCTGGTCGATCCGGTAGCGGCCGATCCGGAAGCTCAACCCGTTCAGGGGGGTGCGCCAGTCCGCGAATAGGTGTGTCCCTCTCTCGTCCTTGAAATAGGGGTAGTTCGGCAGGGAGTCGTCCTCGAAGTAATCCAGCACGCCGTTGTTGTTGAAATCACTCCCCCAGTAGAACACCTGCTCTTCCTGCCCGTACTTGAAGAAGGGCTCCAGATAGTCGGGGATGGTATTGCGGTTGCGATTGTAGTCGGGCACCCCATCTCCGTCCAGATCCCAGCCGGGGTAAACCCCTGATTCGTTTGGCTGGCTGCGCTCGGTGATCGGCTCATCGTTCAGCCCCTGATCCTCGTACTGGTCGTCGTCGTCGTTGTCCTCTACCAGGGCGTAGGCGATATTGCGCTTTTCAGCCCCGGCCTTGAAGAAATTGGGCTGGGGTTCGTTGAAGTAGAAGGAGAAATCATTCCCCATATAATCGAGCGCGATGAAGTCTTGGGTACTTTGAGCGAAGGAATCTCCCTTTCTGAAATCCCCGGTGTCGATCGCATAGGAACTGTACCTCGGGCTGATGGAGAAGTATTCCCCTCCCAGGCTGAGACTCCTCCAGTCCTGGGTGCCGCGCACGAAACCGGCCGCTCCTGCATAGGAACTGCGGGCGCCGAGCTGTTCCTCGGGGAACTGGAAATGCGCAATAGAACGCGCGTACTCCCACTCCAGGTCCAGCGCTCCCATTGCCAGCTTGCCATTGAGGCCGGCCAGGTTCATGGCCGAGGAAAGGCCGTAGTCGAAACCGACCTCCCGTATCCCCCCCGGCCCACTCCCTCCGGCGCGGCTCCGGGTCACCAGGGGGGTGCGGCGGATCTCCGATTTCACCGAGGTCCGGTTCACCGCCCGGTGCACCTGGCGCATGCCGATCCGGTAGTCTTGGGCTACGGTAGAGCGGGTGTGCACCCCCACCGCATCGCCCGGCACGGGCAGCACGTACTCCACATAAGCCGGGCCCTGTACCTCCCAGTGGTCGTCCACCCAGCGGGTATCCTCAGTAGCCACGAGCAGCGGGCGTATATCCTGCACCACCCAGTTCTCCCTGGGAACCCGGCGCAGACTCATACTCATCTTGCTGTCGTAGACCGCTGCGCCCCGACCCCCTCTTGCCGGAGTATCATCGGCAATCCGCACCGCGACCGTGTCCGGATTCAGGTCCACCGCCATGGTGCCCTTGAGGAAATTGCCCGACTCCTGCAGGCTGTCGAACCGGTGGTGGGTCAGGAGGGTAGCGCCCATGAACAGGCCCCCCTGCAGGAACCGGCCTTCCCCCGGACCCCGGTGAAGCGGGCCATGTCCATGGTCAGGGAGGTAAAGGTGGTGTGGATGGCCTCGCCCACCGACAGGCGCAACACCCCGTTCTTGAAGCTTTCCTTGGCGATGGTGATGTTGTTGTGCCGGCCTAAGTTCTTGGCAAAATCACTGCCGAAATGCGGGGCCCGGCTCCGGTCCTCGATCCACGAAAAAACCGAGGCTGACCCGCTCAGCCAGGGCTCGCCCAGCTGGGCATAGGCCGGGAACCAGTCGAACCCGCTGCCGCGCTCCCGGTAAGCCTCCCACCCAAAATTGTTATACTCCATCGCGGTATTGGGGCGCAAGAGGAACTGGCTGTGCGGGGTCCAGCCGGTCTCGACGCCCGCCAGATTTGCAGGCCGGTCGTAGAGACCGTACTGCGCCCCTGCAGCGCCGACCATCAGGAGAACCAGGCTGCCCCCTCCGCAGAGTTTTGCGCCAATTCGTCTCAGGTCGTGCAAAACGCTTCCTTCCTCCCTTGAATCTTTCAGCGCACCGTCTGCATCACCCGGTTGGTGATCGAGCCTTCCTGGGTGAGCGCGAAAATGACCAGGTTGATGCCGAACTGCAACAAGCGGGAATTATCCCCGTACAGGGACTTGTCATTGCGATACCCCAGGCCCTCCCAGGCAAAGGCGAGGTTCTGGTAGGAGACCACTACCGCCAGCCGGCCGTCCAGCTCCACCCCCACCAGGTAGTCCACGTTGTCGCGGCCCTCCCCGGCCGTGCCGGACCCGGTGCCAAAGGGATTGGACATGATCATCGGCCTGGGAGGGCTGTCGAAGTCGAAGAAGGCATGGTAGATGGGGTGGTCATTGGGCAAGCGGGAAAACCGCGCCTCCCGCCCCACCCTGGCCAGGGCATCCACGGTCATCTGGCGCATGAAGCTATCGATATCGCAGCCGACGCATGTGCCGGCGTCGAGCAGAAGGAAGCCGCCGCTCACCAGGTAGCGCCCCAGGTTTTCCAGTTCCCCTTCAGTGAGGGTGAACTGCGTCGGCGGCATGAAAACCCAGGGAGTCTCCAACAACTCCTTGGAGCTGAGCGGCAGGCGGGCAGTGACATCGGTGTGGATATGGGTGTACTCATTCAGCACCTCTGCCAGGCTCGGCAGGGCATGGGCGTTCTGCAGCATTTCTACGACGACATCGCCGCTGCGGATGAAGTTTTCGATGTTCCGCTCCACCATGCGGGCGGAATAGGCCTGGGCGATGTGGAAATAGCCCTGGATGTTGCGCTTGTCAGCCGGGTCCTGAACCACCATGGCCTGATACTTGCCCGTGTCCAGGAAATTCAGGTCCAGCAACTGCTCCCGCATCTCGATCTTGTTCTCCGGCTCCTTGGAGGTGGCCACCCCCAGATCCCTGGCCCGCGCCCCCAAATCGATGGACACCAGCTTGG
>JACPJE010000149.1 GCA_016187725.1 Candidatus Latescibacterota bacterium | reverse complement strand
TAGTCGGCCACCTTGAGCAGGCCTTTGGATTTGTACTGGCGCATTTGATGGATGGACTTGCCGAATAACCCGGCAGCCTCCTCAATGCCGATGAGCTTTGTTTTGCGCACTGCCATAGATAAAGACCTCCTTGTCTTTATAGTGAATTAGGCGCTAAACAGGGGAGTAGAGTCTATTTTTTGGGTTGTCGCTCCTATTATTGGTTTCTATCGGCTGCACCAAAAATCACTTTAGAAAATATAGAATGAATTGGTATCAATTAACACTAATTATATCGACCCTTCTTTTAACTTCTTTAAAAATTTAAGGCTTGAACGAGAGGTAAAAACAAAAAAGGGCCTGCGAGAAAAAAGGCAGGCCAGTATAAGTTAAGTTAAAGCAGTATCTTATCCTTCAAGTAGTTCAATTTCGTATCCATCTGGATCATCGATAAAAGCCATTTTCCGGCCAGTGGGGAACTGAGTCCGCCAATCGCCGGGCCAGATCGAAATCCCCGCTTTTTCGAGCTGATCGCAAAAAGCGATCAAATCCGGAATTGCGATGGCCAGGTGCATCAGATCCGCAGGGACCTTGAGCTGGTAGTCAGCTGGGCGACATGGTTGCCCGCCGGGGATTTATCAGTGCGGCTTTTGACCACAAAGCCCAGGTGCTCGCAGTACCAATTGATGGAGCGATCCAGGTCGCCGACGCGGATGCGGGTGTGCAGGAAGCGGGCCATGAGGAGTTCCTTTCGCTGTGGAGGTTACCAGCTGCGGCGGTACGACCAGAAGGACCCTTTGGGGTTCTGTTCGTCGCTGAGCTGAGGAATGGGTTGGGTGCAGGCAGGACAGGTGCGCAACCCGCGGAGGATCTTGACTTGGCAATGGGGACAGGGATGGGTCAGCTTGTAGGCCAGCACCAGGGCAAAGGGCCCCAGAAAGAACCCGTACGCAGCCCAGTGAAGCGGATTGCCCCCGCGCGCACGGGCGGCGAAAAAGGCGGCGAGGCCGCAGCCCAGCCAGCATGCGCCAAAGATCAATGCGGCGCCCAGCAGCAGAGCGAGTAGGTCCATGGGGCTTCTCTTGCGCCCGGGGAGCAGGGCAGTAGTTTTAGAAGGCCAGGCGCTGCATTGCCGTGGGGCGGGAGACACAAAAAAAGCCAGGTTCCCGGTGCACCTGACTCAAATCGAACATGCTTTAAAAAAGCTGGTGCCGAAGAGAGGACTCGAACCTCCACGGGGAGACCCCCACTACGCCCTGAACGTAGCGCGTCTACCAATTTCGCCACTTCGGCTTCCAGTGGCAGATAAATAAACGGGAATCCGACCACACCGTCAAGAGCTTTGTGGCATCCAGAGGCAAGTGATGGCAGGCGAGAACCAGGCGAGCCAGGAGGGTATCAAAATCGTCGCCCAGAACCGCAAGGCGCGCCACGACTACGAGGTGCTGGATACCTTCGAAGCCGGCATCGCCCTGCTGGGCAGCGAGGTCAAGGCGGTGCGCGAGGGCAGGGTGGCCCTCAAGGACAGCTATGCCGTAGTGCAGCATGGCGAGGTTTTCCTCCAAAAGGTCCACATCAGCCACTACGGTCCGGCCAGCCGTTTCAACCACGATCTGGAGCGGCCCCGCAAGCTGCTCCTGCACCGCTGGCAGATCAACCGCCTGGTCGGCCAGACCGAGCAGAAAGGGCTGACCATGGTGCCGCTGAAGATCTACTTCAGGCGCGGCCGGGCCAAGGTCGAACTGGCCCTGGTGCGCGGCAAGAAGTTCTACGACAAGCGCCAGGACATCGCCAAGCGAGATGCAGCGCGGGCTATCGATCGCGAACTGAGGGGCAGGCAGTGAGCCAGGCACAGGGAAAGGAACTGGCTCCTTGCCTCAGGTGCGGGGGCGGGGGATTGTATTACGACCCCCGGGTCGAAGCGGGTCGCCACGGCCAGCTGAAGGTGTGCAGCTGCGTCGAGGAGCGCTGCCGGTGCGGGGGGCGCCCCCCTTACTATTTCTGGGATGAACAGGCCCGCAACCAGCGCTGTACCTGCTGGCCGGCGCGCCGACGCCTGACCGAGGTCAGGAGGATGTTCAGGGAAGCGGATATCCCCGAACGCTACCGGTGGAAGTTCCAGGGGGATTTCCAGGCCAACGCTCCGGACGGCACCCCGGTACCCCTCTTCTATGAGATACGGGGGTACGTGATGACCCTGATCGAAAAGGAACCGGAGCGCGGTTTCCTGCTCCACGGCAACCCGGGGACGGGCAAGACCCTGCTGGGCTGCATCATGCTCAATGAACTGATGCTCAACCGCTGCAAACCAGGCCGTTTTCTCAACCTCTCCAAATACCTCCAGCAATTGCGGGACACCTATTCCGAGGACAGCGACAACTACGGCCAGACTTGGAGGATCATCGAGGCCCTGGGGAAGATCCCTTACCTGGTGATCGATGACTTCGGCGTCCAGCGGGGCACCGAATGGGCCAAGGAGGTGCTCTACGACCTGGTCGACACCCGCTATGCGGACCAGCGCTTCACCGTGATCACCAGCAACCAGCCCCTGGGTGAGCTGCAGCAGTTGTCGCAGGGGCGGATCTATTCGCGCCTGCTGGAGATGTGCAAATTGGTGGGAATGGAAGGCGAGGACTACCGCCAGCACCTGCAGCCCAGGGGGTGAGGAGGAACCAGGATGGCAGCGCAGCGCAGCGACGGGCGCGCCTGGGATGCACTGCGGCAGGTGTGCATCACCCGGAGTTATCTCAACACCGCGCCGGGGTCGGTGCTGATCGAGATGGGCCACACCAAGGTGATCTGCACCGCTTCGGTGGAGCAGGCGGTCCCCCCCTTCAGGGCGGGCTTGGGGGCCGGCTGGCTGACCGCCGAGTACGGCATGTTGCCCGGATCGTCGAGCCGGCGCATTCCCCGGGACGCGGGCCGGCCCAATGGCCGGACTCAGGAGATCCAGCGCCTCATCGGCCGCTCGCTGCGGGCCGCCCTGGATCTGGCCCGCCTGGGGGAGCGCACCCTATATATTGATTGCGACGTGATCCAGGCCGACGGTGGCACCCGCACCGCAGCCATCACCGGGGGGTACGTGGCCTTGGTCGAGGCGGTCTCCAGGCTGCTGGCCAGCGGCGTCCTGGAGGCTAACCCCCTGCTGCAGGCCATCGCGGCCGTCAGCGTGGGGGTGGTCGAGGACCAGGTGGTGCTCGATTTGTGTTATGCCGAGGATTCCCGCGCCCAGACCGATATGAACGTGGTGATGAGGGAGGACGGGGGGATCATCGAGGTCCAGGGAACTGCCGAAGGACAACCTTTTACCCGGGGGGGGGCCGAGGAGATGCTCGACCTGGCCGCCAGGGGCATAGCCGATTTGTTCGGGCACCAGCAGCAGGCCCTGCAAGGTCTGCTTTGACATGGAGATAGGGCCTGTTTGAGAAAAATCTTGACAGCTTTCACAGCCCCCGCTATGTTAAATACCACCTCCTGAATGCACCGCTGTGGTTTCTTCCAGGCCCTCACCTCAACCTGAAGGATTGGCATATGGTTGAAATGCCGAAGTTTTCGTTCTGGGACGTGGAGGATTCGCTGGGGAGCTATCTGGCCGAGATCGCCAACTCCAAACCGCTGTCCGCTGCCGAGGAGGTGGAACTGGCACGGCGTATCAGGCAGGGCGACGAGGATGCCCGCAATCTGCTGGTGGAGGCCAATCTGCGCTTTGTGGTCAGTGTGGCCAAGGAGTACCAGAACCGCGGTGTGCCGCTGGCAGATCTCATCAGCGCCGGCAACATGGGATTGATCACCGCCGCCGAGCGCTTCGACGAAAACAAGGGCTTCAAGTTCATCTCCTATGCCGTGTGGTGGATACGCCAGGCCATTCTCCAGACCCTGGCCGAGCAATCCCGCACCGTGCGCCTGCCCCTCAACAAGATCGGTCTGCTCTACAAGATCTCCAAGGCCTCGCGCCTGCTGCAGCAGACCCGCGAGGATGCCCCCCATCCCGAGGAGATCGCCCAGGAGCTGGACCTGCCGGTGGAGGAGATCAAGGAAACCATGCTCTGCGGCCGCTCGGTGCGCTCCTTGGACGCCTCCTTCAGGGACGAGGAGGACCACAGCCTGCTGGACGTGTTGCCCGACGATCGCCAGGAATCTCCGGAGAACCAGGTCATGCGGGGCTGCCTGCGCGGCCAGATCGACCTGGCCCTGCGCACCCTGGTGGGGCGTGAGGCCGAAATCCTCAAATTGTACTTCGGGCTCGACGGCGAGGAGCCCATGACCCTGGATCAGATCGGGGTCCGCTTTGGCCTGACCCGCGAACGGGTCAGACAGATCAAGGAAAAGGCCCTGCACCGGCTGCGCCACCCCAGCCGCTGCGACCAGCTGCGCACCTACAGCCGGGCCTGAGGCACCGCGGTGGCAGTTCTCCCTTCCCCAGCCTCCCCAGATCCCCTGTGCACAACTGGAGGCGTCGATGGCTGCCGATACTTCGGAGGAGGAGTTGCTCCGGTCGATAGAAGAGGTGGAAGCCAGGATCCAGAAGTTTCGTAAAAAAGTGCGCGCTGTCCTGGCCTCGGTGCAGACGGAGGGTCAGACCGCGGCGGAAAACCGCTCCCCGTCCCGGGGCTAGGCTCAGGCGCATCGATGAAAAGAGGGGATAGCGTTGCTGTCTCCTCTTTTTTATTTTTTGGCAGGTCCAGAAAGCGAGCAAAAGGGGTCTATGCACGCACTGAGCGAAAAGGAACTGCTGCAGATCTGCCGCAAATACGAATTCGCCTGTCCGGTGTGCGAGGAGCGCAATACCTTTTTCCGCCTCAAGCCCGACATCGTTCGTCCCGGAGACCAGGAAGGAGACGGCCATCCCCGTACCTGGCGCTGGACCAAGCCGGGCTTCGACTCGGTGGACCCCAAGCAGTTCTTCTGGGCCATCTGCCAGAAGTGCCGTTTTGCCGGCGAACTGGACGACCCCGAATTCCGCACCGCCGAAAAGAACCCCGAAGGTTTCAAGACCCAGTACTCCTCCTCCGCGCTGGACCGCCTGGTGGCCGGCAGCCTGACGGGCAAGTCCGCGGTCCAGGCCCTGGGCAAGATGATCGGTTCCAAGGACCTCTTCGCCAACGTCATCGCCCATTTCCACCTGGGGATCTTCAGCCACTGCCTGCGGCAGCACATCGCCCCGGGCAGCCTGGCCCGCTACTACCTGCGCCTGGCCTGGATCTTTCGCGATCTCGAAACCTATTACGCCGGTGCTAACCTGGAAGGCGTCAAAAAGCAGCTGGCCGCCATCGAGGAGCGCTGGAACGCCGAGCTGCCCAAACACAAGGACTATCCCCAGGCTCCAGAGCTGGTCAAGGACGAGGTCGGGGCCCTGCAGCTGAGCCGGGTCTATTTCCAGCGCAACTACGAGACCCTGCGCGAATCGGGCCAGGAAGCCGAATTGCGCCTGCGCGGTCTACTGGCCGAAATCGGTTTCCGCATCTATTTCCTGACCAGCATCGCGGAAGACTACCGCAAGGCGCTGAGTTTCTTCAGCGGGGTGATGCAGCAGTGCCAGAGCATCATCAACGACAAGAGCATCTCCGGCGGCATCGTCAACAAGGCGCGCGGGGTGCTGGACGTGGCCAAGGAACGCTCCCGCGAACTGCGCGATCTGCACAAGGAGCGCGGCCCGGGGCCCGCGGGGGAGCAGGTCCTGGTGGCGGCGGCGGTTCCGGCCAAGGCCAAAGAAGGAGCGCCGGCGGCGGCCCCAGCCCCGGCCCCAGCCCCGGCCAAGGCCAAGGAGGGGGAGAAACCGGTCCAGGCACCCCAGCCAAAGGCGGCCCCAGCCCCAGCACCGGTGCCGGAGAAGGCGCCGGCCGCGGTGAATGGGGGCCACCGGCTGGAGCTGGATCAGCTCACCCGGCAAGTGCACATCTTCAAAGAAGAGAACACCACCCTGCGCGAGCGGGTCAAAGTGTTGGAAGAGGACAATGAGAAGTGGCGTCAGGTGCTGGGCAAGGACCCCCTTACCGGCCTGCCCAACCGCATCTTCCTCTTCCGCATCTCCCTGCCCAAGATCCTCCGCACCCTGCAGGAAAGCGGGCCGCTTTCCTGCATCGGGCTAGCCCTGGACCAGGTGGCCAAAATCAATATCGAACAAGGCTGGCAGATGGGCGACCGCATGCTCCAGGAGGCGGTCAAGGCCCTGCGCACCCTCCTGGCCGAGGGGGAAGAACTCTACCGGATCGAGGGAGTGAACTTCGCCATCTTCGGCAAGATGAGCAACCTGCAGGCCAAGCAGCGCGGCATCGATCTGCGCCGGCAGCTGGCCAGCGCCAATGTGCAGGTGGAGAAGACCACCATGCCGCTGACGGCCAGCCTGGGGGTGGTGACGGTGGAACGCCAGCTGCTGCCCAGTCAGGCGGAGGCGTCCACCGCGGTCTTCCAGGCCCTGATCGAGATGCTCGGCAGGGCCAAACAGAAAGGGGGAAACACCGTGGAGGTGTACCCCAATACCCGTTTCTGAACCGCGCGCAACTAAAAAAGGAAAAATCGATGGAAAAATGGGCTACCGGCATCTTCACCTCGATACGCGGCGGTCTGGGCGCCGGCCTGGACTCGGTGCGCAGCCTGGGGGTCTCCACGGTCCAGCTGCACGCCCCCGCCCCCGATTACCGCACCCCGGAGCGCACTGCCCAGCTCAAGGAGCAGTTCGCCCGGGCCGGCATCGAGGTCACCGTGGTCTTCGCCGGCTTCGAGGACGACGACTACGCCACGGTCGAAAGGGTGAAGCAGAGCGTGGGCCTGGTGCCCAGGGAAAGGCGGGCACGCCGGCTCAAGGAGGTGCTGGAGATCTCCGACTTCGCCAAGGCCCTGGGGGCGGGGGCCATCGGCATGCACCTGGGTTTCGTGCCCCCAGAGGCCAGCGATCCGGAGTTCAAGGCGGTGGTGGAGGTGACCCGCCAGGTCTGCGACCACTGCGCGGGCAACCACCAGCGCTTTCACCTGGAAACCGGGCAGGAGACCGCCCGGGAACTGCTCCACTTCATCGAGGCGGTGGGGCGCGACAACCTGGCGGTCAACTTCGATCCGGCCAATATGATCCTCTACGGGGCCGGCAATCCGCTGGAGGCCCTGGACCTGGTGGGGCCGTACGTCAAGAGCGTCCACTGCAAGGACGCCAGTTATGCCCGCAAGCCCGGCCAGCCCTGGTACGAGGATGCGCCCCTGGGGCAGGGCGACGTGGACATCGAGGCCCTGCTGCGCAAGCTGAACGCCCTGGGGTACGCAGGGGCACTGACCATCGAGCGGGAGTATTCCCCCGACCAGGCCGGCGATCTGCGGGCCGCCCTCAACCTGCTGGAACAGCTTCGCCGCAAGATCCTGGGAGCCTGATGGACGGAGCCCTGCGCAACCGTCTGGAGTTGGCCATCGAAGCGGCCTGGCAGGCCGGCCGCATCACCCTGCGCTACTACCAGGCCGGGGTGCAGCCCGAGTGGAAGGCCGACGAGTCCCCGGTGACGGTGGCCGACCGCGAGGCCGAGCAGAAGATCAGACAGCTGCTGGCGCACAGCTTTCCCGACGACGGGGTGGTGGGGGAGGAGTACGGCGCCCAGGAGGGGTCATCGGGATATTGCTGGCTGATCGATCCCATCGACGGCACCAAGGCCTTTGTGCAGGGGGTGCCCCTGTACGGGGTGCTCATCGGGCTGGAGACGCCCCAGGGGGTGGAGGCCGGGGTGGTGTTGCTGCCGGCCCTCGACGAGTTGATCTGGGCCGCCAGGGGGGAGGGCTGCTGGTGGAAGGGCCGGCGCGCCGCCGTTTCACAGGTAGACCGGCTGCAGGATGCCTGCCTGTGTTATACCGAAGGGGGAAGCTTCGCCAAATACGGCCAGGCCCGGGCCTGGGAGACGCTGTGTCGGGGCAGCCGCATCCAGCGCGGCTGGGGGGACTGCTACGGCCATATCCTGGTGGCCACCGGCCGGGCTGAAGCCTGTTTTGACCCGGTGATGAATCCCTGGGACTGCGGCCCCCTGCTGCCCATCCTGGAGGAGGCCGGCGGCACCTTCACCGACTGGCAGGGCCAGGCCACGGTATACGGACCGGATGCCTTTTCCACTAACGGACGGCTCTTTCCGGCGGTGATGGAGCAGTTCAAATCCGCGTGAATCCCCAAGACATCCTAGCCCACGTCCAGGAAGCGGAATACCGGCCGGGCAAGGTCAAGGACCTGGCCCGGGCCCTGGGGGTGTCCCAGACCGAGTACCGCGCCTTTCGCCAGGCGGTCAAGGAACTGGAGCGGGAAGGGCAGTTGGTGCGTCTGCGCCACAACCGCTACGCCCATCCCAGCCGGATGGAGCAGCTCGCCGGCCTCTTCCGCCTGCATCCGCAGGGGTACGGCTGGGTGGAGCGGGAGGAAGACCAGCCCGACATCCTGATCCCCCCCGAGGGCATGGGCAGCGCCGCGGAAGGGGATCTGGTGCGGGTCGAGATCCTGGCCCAGCGCCGGCACCCCGAAGGCCGGGTGGTGGAGATCCTCCAGCGCGCCCAGCAGCAGGTGGTGGGCACCTTCTACTGGCAGGGCAGGAACGGGGTGGTGCGGCCGGACGAAGGCCGCTGGGGCCGGGACATTTCATTGAGCCGGCGTCCCCCCCCCGGCGCCAGGGACGGGTACAAGGTGCGCCTGAGGCTGCTGCCCGGCCAACGGGGGACCTGGCAGGGGGAGATCGAGGAGGTGCTGGGCGATCCGGCTGATCCGCGGCTGGATTTCCTAGCCGTGGTCGCCCAGCTGGGGCTGCCCCTGGAGCACCCCCCGGCGGTGCTGGAGGAGGCCGCCCAGCTTGCGGGCGACCTCGGGGCCGAGGGCCGGCGCGACCTGCGCGGACTCACCTGCTTCACGGTGGACCCGGTGGACGCGCGCGACTTCGACGATGCGGTATCGGTTGAGCCGCTGGCGGACGGGGCGGTGCTGCTGGGGGTGCATATCGCCGACGTGAGCCACTACGTCCGGCCGCACACCGCCCTGGACCGGGAGGCCCTGCGCCGGGGCACCAGCGTGTACCTGGTGGACCGGGTCATCCCCATGCTCCCCGAGCGCCTGGCCAGCCAGCTGTGCACCCTGCTGCCGGGAGAGGACCGGCTGACGGTCTCGGTGCTGATGCGCGTCGACGCCAAGGGGGAGATCGGGGATTTCGAGGTCGTCGAATCCATCATCCGCAGCGCCGCCCGGCTGACCTACGAGGAGGTGCAGGCGGTCTTCGATGAGGGGGACACCGGCCGGGTAGGGGAGTACGGCCAGCTGTTGTTGTCGATGCGGGAGCTGAGCCTGCAGCTCAAGGAGCAGCGGCTGAAGCGGGGGGCGCTGGACTTCGACCTGCCCGAAGCGCGGGTGGACCTGGACGAAGAGGGGATGCCCACGGCCCTGGGCCGCTATCCCCGGCTGCAGAGCCACCAGCTGATCGAGGAGTTCATGCTGGCAGCCAACGGCTGCGTGGGCCGGCTGGCCCAGGACCACCAGCTGCCGGTGCTCTTTCGCGTCCACCGCCATCCGGACCAGGAGAAGCTGCGCTTCTTCGCCGACTACCTGCGCACTGCCGGGGTGCGTTTCGACCGCAGCCAGCGTCTGGCCCCCAAGGACCTCCAGCAGCTGTTGGCCCGTTTTGGCGACCAGGCCGAAGGCAAACTGGTGAACCGCCTGCTGCTGCGGGCGATGATGCGGGCCGAATACACCCCCAGGGACATCGGCCATTACGGACTGGCCTGCCACCACTACCTGCATTTCACCTCCCCGATCCGCCGCTACCCCGACCTGCTGGTCCACCGGGTGGTCAAGGCCTTCCTGGCCGGGGGGCCGCCGGTGGAGCTGGAAAAGGAGCAGCTGTCCTGGACCGGGGTGTGGACCTCTAGCTGTGAACGCCGGGCCGACGCAGCCGAGCGGGCCTACATCAAGAGCAAGCAGTTGCGCTACATGGAGGGACACCTGGGCGAGGAATACCCCGGCCTGGTCTCGGGGGTGTTGCGCAGCGGCTTCTTCGTGGAGCTGGAAGGGCTGATGGTGGAGGGGTTCTGCGCCCTGGCTTTTCTCGACGAGTACTGCGAGTTCGACGAGCGCCGGCACTGCCTGCGCGGGAGCCGCACCGGCCGCACCTTCTCCCTGGGCACGCCGGTGCGGGTGCAGGTGTTGCGCGTGGACTGGTCGCCCCCGCGCCTGGACCTGCGCCTGCTGGAGGAGGAGCGGCCCCGCTCCGCGGCCAAAAAAAAGAAGAAAAAGGGCCGCCGGAGTTAGGCCACCCGGTACTTCTCCACCACCTTCATATCCACTTTGATCCCTAGCCCAGATCCCTGGGGGACGTGGAAGTGGCCGGCTTCGAGCTTCAGTCCCCCTTCCAGCACATCGGCGACCCGGGTGAAGGGCAATTCGTCGCAGGGCAGGGTGGCATTGGGGAGGGTGCTCTGCAGATGCACTGAGTAGGCGGCCAGCACCCCCAGGCACAGCCCGCCCATCTGTACCCAGCAGGGCACCTGGGCTGCCTCGGCCAGGGCCGCGGCCTTGCGCACCTGCAGGGCAGAGCCTCCCAGATTGACGTAATCGACGCACTCGGCCTTGAGGGCCTGCAGCACCCCTGCCGGAGCGCCCAGGTGCAGGGCCATGGGGATGTGGGTCTTTTCGCGCAAGAGGCGGTACCAGTCGAGGTTCTCCTTGAGCACCGGGATCTCGCGCTTGCCCTGGTACTCGCCCCAGCCCTGCAGGCCCTGGTCGGTACTGAACCGGCACAGGATGATGTCATAGATCTTGGGGAAGTATTGGGCGATGGGGGGAATGGGGGGGATCTCGACTTCGAATAGCTCGACGGCGGCGATCTTCATGGCGGGCTCCTGGCAGA
>JACPJE010000157.1 GCA_016187725.1 Candidatus Latescibacterota bacterium | reverse complement strand
CAAGGACTCGAACCTTGGACCCGCTGATTAAGAGTCAGCTGCTCTACCAGCTGAGCTATGGGCGCGATTTTCAGAGCGAAGAAAGTAGCGGTAGCGCGCGCTGTTGTCAAGGGAGAGGCCCTTGCAGAACAAGCCCTCGCCATCCCGACGCGTCCCTGGCTGGCCAGGTCCTGCTCTCTTGACAATTCCCCCTCTCGTGGCGTAAAATAACCGACCACCTCAACTGCTCGTCTCAGCCCCCAACCGCTATGTTTGACGAACTGGGAAAAGTAGAAAAACTCTATCGCCAGCAGCCTCAGTCGCCGCTCTTCGCGCGCCTGGCCGATCTGTACCTGCGCCGGGGCAAGGTGGAGCGGGCCCTGGCGCTGTGTCAGGAGGGCTGCCGGCGTTTTCCCCATTACCCGACCGGGTACCTGATCCTGGGGAAATGCTACGAGGCCCAGGGGCAGTTGGAGGAAGCGCGCAGCGCCACCGACCAGGCCCTGCGCCTGGACCCGGAGAACCCGGCCGGCTTCATGCGCCTTTCCCAAATCTATCAGGACCTGGGCATCGCCACCCTGGCCCTCAAGAGCCTGCAGCAGGCCGCCCGCTTCGATCCGCTCAGCGACAAACTGGCCGAGCAGGTGGACCGGCTCACCTATGCGGTGCGGATGGAATCGACCACTCAGCCCGCCGCCCCTGAAGCCCTCGATGTGCTGCCGCCCGCTCCGGTACTAGTGGCACGCCAGGCCGAAGCTGTCCCACCGCCTGCCGCAGAGGAGGTGGTGGACGAGCCTTTCGGCGTGATCCATATCCCCCAGACCGAAGCGCCGGCAGCTGCGGCCGAAAAACCCGGGGAAGACTTGGCGAGCCAGGCCGAACTCAGCGCCACCTACGCCGGCCCCCTCGAGGAAGAGAGCCTCGAAGACCTGCTCAAACGCAGCGAGGAGGCGATGGCCGCGCGGGAACTCAAGACGGCTGCACCGCCTTCCATCCCGGCGGCCCCTCCCGCCGAGGCCCCCGATCTGCCCATGGAAGACCGGCTCGAAGCCCTGTTCCGGCGCGGCGACCTCTTCGCCGAGCAGCCGGCCACCGCCGCGGAACCCACACCTGAACCTGAACCTGAACCTGAGCCGGAACCCCCGCGCCAGGCGGCTCCGGCCCTCGACGAGGATCTCTTCGCCCTGGGTGCCTCCCTGATGGCCGGCGACTCCCTCCTGGCAGTTGAGCCGGAACCAGAATCCAGCGTTGAGCCTGAACCCGTCGCCCAACCGGAACCGGAGCCAGAGGCTCTAATTGTCCAGGAAGAGGGGATCTTCTCCCCGCCGGACCCGCTGGCCATCGCGGTCGAGCCTGCGGACGAAGCCCTCGAGGAAGGACTCTTCTCCGCCCTCGCTTCAGGGGCAGACCCCCAGCCCAGCCTCGCCCTGCCCCCCGGAGAATCCGCCGAAGACCTGCGGCTCGACGACCTGATCGGCCCCCCCGCACCCCCTGCACCCGCCCCGGTGGTCCTGCCTCCGGCCGCGGCGCAGCCACCGGCACCCGCCGCGGAAGAAACCCAGGCCCCTGCCCCACAGGCCGAAGCGCCCAGGCCACGCCGCCAGGACGACGGGGAACTGATCCGCCTCTTTCAGGAAATCGAAAACCAGCAGCATCAGGAACTGGCTAGCCAGCGTCCCCCCGGACCGCTGCCGGCGGAGGGTGGCGATCCCGAGGGCCGGATCGCCACTGTCACCCTGGCCCAGATCTACTCCAGCCAGGGCTTTGCCGATCGGGCCGTGGAGACCTATAAGAAGATCCTCGCCCAGGATCCCGACAACGAGGAAATCAAGCGCCGCATCGCCGAACTCCAGCAGGGGCGTAAGACCAGCTGAGAACTATAGGAGAGCACTTTTGAGATGGCAGATACCTCAGATTTCAGAAACGGCTTCACCATGCTCCTCGACAATGCCCTGGTCTCCATCGTGGATTTCCAGCACGTGAAGCCGGGCAAGGGCAGTGCCTTTGTGCGCACCAAGCTGAAGAACGTCCAGACCGGGGCGGTGCTCGACCGCACCTTTCGCTCAGGCGACAAGGTGGAGGAGGTGCGCCTGGAAAAACGCCAGATGCAGTACCTCTACGCCGAGGGCGAGATCTACCACTTTATGGACACCGAGACCTACGAGCAGCTAGGCATCCCGGCCAGCCTGGTGGGCGAGGGCGCCGGTTTTCTCAAGGAAAACGAGATGACCTACGTGCTCATCGCCCTGGAAAAACCCATCGGGGTCGAGTTGCCCAAGTTCGTCGAACTGGCGGTCACCCACACCGAGCCGGGCATCAAGGGCGACACGGCCACCGGCGCGGTCAAACCCGCCACCCTGGAGACCAGCGCCGTGGTCAATGTCCCGCTCTTCATCAATCAGGGCGACGTGCTCAAGATCGACACCCGCACCGGCGAGTACGTGGAGCGTGTCTGACCTTCGCGGGCCCCGCTGGCCCAAGGAGCCGAGAGTGGATAAAGCGACGTTCAGGGAACTGCTTGAGCTGTTCAAAAGCGGCGAGGCGGAGGAACTGGAGATCCAGCGCAGCTTCTGGCACGGCACCCGTATCCGCCTCAGCCGGCGGCGCCTCCAGGTCTCTGAGCCAGGGCTTCCGGGCGCGCCCTCCCAGTCCCCGACGCCGGCAGCGGCGGCCCCCCTCCCTGCCTCACCGGCCAGCGACGGCCTGCACACGGTCTTGGCCCCCATGGTCGGCACCTTCTACCGCTCGCCCTCCCCCGAAGCCGAGCCCTTTGTCCGCGAAGGGGAACAGGTCAAGACGGGCCAGACCCTCTGTCTCATCGAGGCGATGAAAATCATGAACGAGATCGAAGCGGAGACGGCCGGCGAGGTCGCCCAGATTTTGGTGGGCAACGGCGAGCCGGTGGAATACAACCAACCGCTGATGAAAATCCGGCCTGCCTGAGAGGAAGGGCGCCTTGTTCGACAAAGTCCTGGTCGCCGACCGCGGAGAAATCGCCCTGCGCGTCATCCGCGCCTGCCAGGAGATGGGCATCGAGACGGTGGCCGTCCATTCCGAGGCCGACACCAACTCCATGCACGTGAGCCTGGCCGACGAGGACGTGTGCATCGGGCCGCCGGCCGGGGAGGCCAGCTACCGCAATTTCGCCAACATCATCAGCGCCGCCGAACTGACCAACGCCGACGCCATCCATCCCGGGTACGGCCCGCTGGCCGAAAACGCCGACTTCGCCGAGCTGTGCCAGAGCTGCGGCATCAAGTTCATCGGGCCGCCGGTGGAGGCCATCCGCAAGATGGGCGACAAGGCGGTGGCCCGCCAGAGCGTCGCGCAGGCGGGGGTGCCGGTGATTCCCGGCAGCGAAGGCGAACTGCAGTCCCTTTCCCAGGCCCGGGAACTGTCCGGGGGGGTGGGCTTTCCCCTGCGCCTCAAGGCCGCCGCCGGGGGGGGTGGGCGCGGCATGCGGGTGGTGCGCTCTCTCGAGGAGCTGGAGGAGGCCTGGAACCTGGCCCGCCTGGAGGCGCGCAGCGCCTTCAACAGCGACGCCCTGTACATGGAGCATTCGGTGGAGCGGGCCCGCCACGTCGAGATCCAGGTGCTGGGCGACGAGCAGGGCCGGCTGCTCTACCTGGGCGAGCGCGAGTGCTCCATCCAGCGGCGGCACCAGAAGCTGGTCGAGGAGAGCCCCTCGCCCATCGTCGACGAAGATTTGCGCCGGCGCCTGGGCGAGGCGGCCCTGGCCGGAGCGCGCAGCGTGGGCTACCACAACGCGGGCACCGTCGAATTCCTGGTCGACGCCCAGCGCCGCTTCTTCTTCATCGAGATGAACACCCGCATCCAGGTGGAGCACCCGGTCACCGAGATGGTCACCGGCATCGACCTGATCAAGGCCCAGATCCGGGTGGCCGTCGGCGAGTCCCTGCCCTGGAGGCAGGAGGACATCCGCCCCCGGGGGCATGCCATCGAATGCCGGATCAACTCCGAAGATCCGGCCAGGAACTTCACCCCTTCGGCGGGGACCATCTCAGCCCTGCACCTGCCCGGCGGCCCGGGGGTGCGCATCGACAGCCACATCTACCAGGGCTATAAGGTGCCCCCTTACTACGACTCGCTGCTGGCCAAGGTGATCGCTTACGGCAACAATCGCGAGGAGAGCCTGGCCCGGATGCGGCGGGTGCTGCGGGAATTCACCCTCGAAGGGGTGTCCACCACCCTGCCCTTTCACCGCGCTTTACTACAAGATCCCGGATTCATCGCCGGTGAGTTCGACACCGAGTACGTGGGGCGCACCCCGCTGACCTTGACCTGAACGGCACCGGCACGAAAAGGAGAGCGAGCACATGGCATCGGGCAGCGACGTTCCGGAAGAACTCAAGTACTCCGAAGACCACGAATGGCTGGGCCTGGACGGCGAAACCGGCGCCGTCGGCATCACCGACTACGCCCAGTCGGAGCTGGGGGACATCGTCTTTGTGGAGCTGCCCGAGGTGGGCCAGCAGCTGGAAAAAGGCCAGGTCTTCGGCACCATCGAGGCGGTCAAGACCGTGGCCGAGGTCTACGCCCCGGTCTCTGGCGAGGTGGTGGAGATCAACGCGGCTGTCCAGGAGGGCGCCGAGGTGATCAACACCGATCCCTACGGGGCCGGCTGGCTGATCAAGATCCGCCTGGCCGACCCCAAGGAACTGTCCCAGCTGCTGAGCGCCGGGGACTACACCGCTCTGATCGCCGGTCTGTGAGCCCCGCCTCGCCGCCCTCCATCTTGACTTAACCCCCTAAGATTCCATAATATATTTGTTCCCTTTGGCCCTTCCCTAGGACGTCGCCTGGCTCTTTTTCACCCCGCGAGGAGCTGTCGTCTTGTGGAACAAGAATGTCCTGGTGCTGAACCAGAACTATGAGCCGTTGAGCGTATGCAGCGTGCGCCGGGCCTTGGTGCTGATCTTTCGCGGCAAGGCCCATCCCGTCGAACTGGGCGAGGGCATGGTGCGGGCGGTCTCCCGTGCCTTCCCCATCCCCAGTGTGGTGCGCCTGGAACGCTATATCCATTCGCCGCGGCGCCGGGTGGTCCTGTCCAAGCGCAACATCCTCAGGCGCGACAACCACGAATGCCAGTACTGCGGGTCCAAAGACAAGAAGATGACCCTCGACCACGTGGTGCCGCGCAAGCTGGGCGGCCCGGAGAGCTGGGAAAACCTGGTCTGCGCCTGCGTCTCCTGCAACGCCAGGAAGGGCGATCAGCGCCCGGACCAGGCGGGCATGGCGCTGCGGCGCCAGCCCAAGCGGCCCAACAACGTGAGCTTCATCCGCAACTTCATCGGCATCAGCGATCACCGCTGGAAGCCCTACCTGTTCGTCGATTGAGGCCTATGGAGGCAGTAGGAGGCGAAGAGCGCGTTCTGGACAGCGGCGCCTACGGGGTCAAGCTGGAGGTCTTCGAAGGCCCCCTGGATCTGTTGCTCTACCTGATCCACAGGGACGAACTCGACATCTACGACATCCCGGTGGCCCGCATCACCGCCCAGTACCTGGCCTTCCTCGAGCAGTTCCAACGCCTCGACCTGGAGCAGGCCAGCGGCTTTATCCTGATGGCGGCCACCCTGATGCGGATCAAGGCGCAGATGCTGCTGCCGCGCGAGGAACTGCCCGGCGAGGAGGAGGGCTTCGACCCGCGCGCCGACCTGGTGCGCCACCTGCTCGAGTACCAGCAGTTCAAGGAGATCGCCGAGTGGCTCGACGACCAGCGGGCGGCCAGGCACGACATCTTCCTGCGCCGGACCGGACTGAGCGAAGCCGAAGCGGGCGCCGACCTGCACCCGGTCTCGCTCTTCGACCTGCTCAAGGCCTATCAGCACCTGATCAGCCGCGTCCCTCTCGAGGCGGTCCACCGCATCGTGGAGACCAGCGTCTCGGTGGAGGCGTGTATCGCCCAGGTGCTCGAACTGCTCGAAGCGCAGGAGCGGCTGCGCTTCTTCGACCTGGTCCGCGGGCAGGGCAAGAACACCCTGGTGGCCACCTTCATGGCCCTGCTCGAACTCCTGCGCCAGCAGCGCATCCACGTGCAGCAGGCCCAGCCTTTCGACGAGATCTGGATCGAGCGGCGGCGCACCGCGCTGGCCTTGCCCGAAAACCCCGAACCGCACGCCATGGAAGAGGTCCCTTGAGCGACACCGAGGAAGCGCGCGCCCCAGAAAACATCCGCCAGATCGTCGAAGCGGTCCTGGTCAGCGCCGATGCCCCGGTCACCCCGGGCCGGCTGCTGGCCCTCTTCGACGGCCTCAACGGCCGCCACCTGCGCGAGGCCATCGACGCCCTCAAGGCCCAGTACGAGGAAAACGGCCATGCCTTCACCATCGCCGAGGTGGCCGGTGGCTTCCAGCTTTCCACCCGCCAGGAGTACGGCCCCTGGCTGCGCAAGTTCCACGACCGCAACCCGGTGCGGCTCTCCCAGGCGGCCCTGGAGACCCTGGCCATCGTCGCCTTCAGGCAGCCCATCACCCGCGCCGAACTGGACACCGTGCGCGGGGTCAACTCCGGGGGCGTGCTGCACACCCTGATGGAACTCGACATGATCCGCCTGGCCGGCCGTTCCGAGGCGGTGGGCAAACCCATGCTCTTCGGCACCACCAGGGAATTTCTGATCCACTTTGGCCTCCGGAGCCTGGCCGACCTGCCCAAGCCCAGGGAACTCCAGGAGCTGCTGGCCGCCGGCGAGCAGCTGGCCCAGGCCAGGGCAGAGGTCGGCGGCGGGGAAGCCCAGGCCGCCCCCCCTGCCGCGCCAGAGGCAGCAGATGAAACGCGCTCCATCCCAGAAGAAGAAGCGCCCCCCCGCTCCTGAGCCCCAGGCCCGGGAGGGGCGGATGCGCCTCAACCGCTTCCTGGCCAGGGCCGGGGTGGCGTCGCGGCGCAAGAGCGATGAATTGATCCTCGGCGGGACGGTGCGGGTCAACGGCGAAATCGTGGCCGAGCCGGGCCGCACCGTGGTGATCGGCGAGGACCGGGTGGAGGTGGGGGGCCGGCAAGTGTGGCTGCCCGAGGGCTTCGAGTACCTCCTGCTCCACAAGCAGCGCGGCTGCCTGGTCACCCGCCGCGACACCCATGGCCGGCCCACGGTCTTCGATCAGATCGACCCCTTGCGCCCGGGGACGGTGGCGGTGGGCCGCCTGGATCAGGATACCACCGGGGTGCTGCTCTTGACCGACGACGGCGAGCTGGCCTTCCGCCTGCTCCACCCCAGCCGCCAGGTCGAAAAGCGCTACGAAGCCCTGGTCGAGGGCAAGCCCGACGCCACCGACCTGCTGGCCCTGCGCCAGGGGGTGGAACTGGAAGAGGGCCCCACCGCCCCGGCCCAGGTGCGGCTGCGCGGAGCCGACGAGCGGGAGGCGCGGCTGGAGATCTGTATCCACGAAGGCCGCAAAAGGCAGGTCCGGCGCATGTGCGCGGCGGTGGGCCACCCGGTCAAGCGCCTCAAGCGGGTCACCTTTGCCGGCCTGGGGCTGGGCCGCCTCAAGCCGGGCCAGTGGCGCCGGCTCACCCCGGGGGAAGTGCGGACCCTGCGCATCCGCGCCGGCCTGGATACCCAGCGCTGATGGGGATCGTCATCGCCATCGACGGGGTGGTGGGCGCCGGCAAGAGCACCACCGCGCGCCTGCTGGCCCAGCGCCTGGGGTACCGCCATCTGGACACCGGGGCCATGTACCGGGCCCTGACCCTGGCGGCGCTGCGGCAGCAGGTGGCCCCGGTGGCCGGCGCGGCCCTGGAAACCCTGCTGGGCCAGCTGCGCATCGACCTGGAGCCCAATGGCCGGGTGCGGCTGGACGGGGAGGATGTGAGCGAGGCCATCCGCCAGCCCCAGATCAGCCGCGCCGTGGGCGCGTACGCAGACCTGCCCCTGGTGCGCCTGGCCATGGTCGAAGAGCAGCAGCGCCTGGGGGCGGCCGGTGGGGTGGTGGCCGAGGGCCGCGACATGGCCAGCGTGGTCTTTCCCCGGGCGGAGTTGAAGGTCCGCCTGGTGGCCGATTTGGAGGAGCGGGTCCGCCGGCGCTTCCGCGAACTGAGCGCCAAGGGAGTGCACACCTCCCTGGAGCAGGTGAGGGCCGACATCCGCCGGCGCGACCAGCAGGATCTGGAGCGCGACTATGGGGCCAGTGGTCCGCCCGCCGGGGTGCTGGAAGTGGACACCACCGGCCTGAGCATCGAAGAACAGGTAGCACGCCTCGCCGCCCTGGCCCGCCAGCGCGGCGCCTGAGGGAGCGACTTCGACAAGCAGTGGGTCAACGACGGTTTCATCGTCCCAAATTGGGCTGAGACGCAGCCCGACCGGAAACTCCGGGCCATTTTTCATCCTCTCAACCCAGTTGAGAACCATCTGAGGAACACACCGCAATGACGGAACAGACCCTTACCCCCGCGGAAAAACCCAAATACGGCCAGGCCAGCGCCACCGAGTTGGACGTCCCCGAATACTCGGAAACGCAGATGCAGGACTTCATGGCCCTTTACGAGCAGAGTTTCTCGGGCATCGCCGAGGGCCAGATCGTCAAGGGCCGGGTGGTGGCCGTGACCCAGGCCGAGGTGCTGGTGGACATCGGCTTCAAATCCGAAGGCGCCATCCCCCTCAAGGAGTTCGGCGACGTGCCCCAGGGCATCCAGCTGGGCAACGAGATCGAGGTCTTCCTGGAGAACGTCGAGGACCAGGAAGGCCGGGTGGTGCTCTCCAAGCAGAAGGCCGACTTCATGCGCGTCTGGGACCGGATCAAGGAGTCCCACGACACCGGCAACACCGTCAGCGGCCGGCTGGTGCGCCGCATCAAGGGCGGCATCGTCGTCGACCTCTTCGGGGTCGAGGCCTTCCTGCCCGGCTCCCAGATCGACATCCGCCAGGTCAAGAACTTCGACCAGTTCATCGGCCAGGAGTTCCCCTTCCGCATCATCAAGCTCAACAAGGCGCGCCGCAACATCGTCGTCTCGCGCCGGGCCGTGCTCGAAGCCGAGCGCGAGCGCATGCGCTCGCAGATCATCAAGGAACTGGAGGAAGGGCAGGTCCGCGAGGGCGTGGTCAAGAACATCACCGACTTCGGCGCCTTCATCGACCTGGGCGGGGTGGACGGCCTGCTGCACATCACCGACATGTCCTGGGGCCGGGTCAACCATCCCTCCGAACTGGTCAACATCGGCGACCGCATCAAGGTCAAGGTGCTCAACTACGACCGCGAGCGCGAGCGCATCTCCCTGGGTCTCAAGCAGCTCACCACCCATCCCTGGGAGCAGATCGACCAGCGCTACCCGGAGGGCACCCAGACCAAGGGCAAGGTGGTCAGCATCACCGATTACGGCGCCTTCGTGGAACTGGAGGAGGGCATCGAAGGATTGGTCCACATCTCCGAGATGTCCTGGACCCAGCACATCCGCCATCCCTCCAAGCTGGTCAACATCGGCGACAGCGTCGAGGTGGTGGTGCTCAAGCTGGACAAGGAGAGCCAGAAGATCTCCCTGGGCATGAAGCAGACCGACCCGGACCCCTGGGAGAGCCTCGACCACAAGTACCCGCTGAACACCCGCCTGGAGGGCAAGGTCAAGAGCCTGACCAATTTCGGCGCCTTCGTCGAGATCGAGGAGGGCATCGACGGCCTGGTCCACATCTCCGACATGTCGTGGACTCGCCGCATCCGCCAGGCCAACGAACTGTTCAAGAAGGGCGACGTGATCCCGGTGGTGGTCACCGAGATCGACAAGAAGCGCCGGCGCATCTCGCTGAGCCACAAGCTGGCCTGCGACAACCCCTGGCCCAAGTTCGCCAGCCAGTACGCGGTGGGCACCACCACCCGGGGCGCTATCTCCCGGGTGCTGGAGCGCGGGGTGGTGGTCTCGCTGGAGGGCGACGTGGACGGCTTCGTGCCCCTCTCGCAGCTGGGCGTCGATAACATCCACTCTCCGCGCCAGAGTTTCGAGCTGGGCCAGGAACTGCCGCTCAAGGTGATCGAGTTCGACGAAGGGCAGAAGAAGATCGTGCTCAGCGTCATCGACTACCTGCGCGACAAGGACCAGGCCGAGGTGGACGCCTACCAGGCCAGCCATCCCATCCGCCCGGTCACCATCGGCGAGATCGTCTCCGACCAGGACGAGGAGATGGAGAGCTGGGGGGACCACTTGGGCAGGAAGTGAGTTCCGCCCCCTGAACTTGCCGAGAGCCAGGAGTCTCCGGATTCCTGGCTCTTCGTTTTTCCGCCCTGTTGATGGGACCGGCCCCTTTCTCTATAGTCTAGCCCAAACCCCGAGGAGGTTTTCCCGCCGATGAGTACCGAAACATCCACCCATCTGGCCGGCCACCAGGCCAGCCCGGAGCAACTGCAGGCCTGGGTCGAGCAGTTCAACCGCGAAGGCTACCTGTTCCTGCAAAACGTGCTGCCCCCCGACTGGTGCGCCGAATTGCGCGCCGATCTGGACCGGCTGCTTTGCGACAATCCCGAAGGCCTCAATTCGACGGGCGCGGCCATCGAGCTGGTGCACCGCATGTTCGTGCACAGCCCGGCCAATCTGCGCCTCTTCGACGCCGAGCCCATCGCCAGCTTTGCCGAGGCCCTGGTGGCCCCCAACTGCCACGTCATCCACAACAACTCCTTCCGCACCCCACCAGGCGGCGGACTGTCCACCTGGCACCAGGACGACGCCCCCCACTACCTGGTCACCCACGGCGAGGCGCCCGCCAACGTGCGGCTGCCGGTGCTCTTCTTCACCTGCAACTACTACCTGACCGACGTGGAAGAGGTGGCCCACGGGGGCACCGAGACCATCCCCGGCTCCCATCTCTTCGGCGCCCCCTGTCCCCGCTCCATGGAGGGGACCCAGTGGGAGAAGCTGATCCGCCACAACCTGGGCAGGGCCGGCAGCGTGGTGATGTTCAACAACCAGGTCTGGCACCGGGGCGGGCCCAACACCAGCCAGCGCACCCGCTACCTCACCCAGATCACCTACGGCCGGCGCATGATCGGCCACAAGTATTTCCCTTTCATGAACTACGTCATGCCCGAACGCGTGTACGCCGACGCCGACCCGCGGCGCCGGCGCCTGCTGGGCTTTTTGGAGCGCGGCGCCTATGGCTGAGAACGGAGGGGGCAGGCTCACCCCGGCGATGGAGCAGTACCACCACTTCAAGCGCCAGCACCGGGACGCCATCCTCCTCTTCCGCATGGGCGATTTCTACGAGACCTTCTTCGAGGACGCCCGCGAGCTCTCCCGCCTGCTAGGCCTCACCCTCACCGCCCGCAACCACGGGAAGACCGCCGGCGAGGTGCCCCTGGCCGGCGTGCCCCACCACGCGGTGGAGGCGTACGTGGCCAAACTGCTGCGCCTGGGCCGCAAGGTGGCCATCTGCGAGCAGGTCGAGGACCCCAGGAAGGCCAAGGGGGTCGTCAAACGCGACGTAGTCCAAGTCGTCTCCCCGGGCACGGCCCTGGCCGATTCCATGCTCGACCAGCAGCGCCACAACTTCCTGGTCTGCCTCTGCGCCGATCAGGGCCGGGCGGGCCTGGCCAGCGTCGATTTGTCCACCGGCGACTTTCTGCTCGACGAAGTGCCCCTGGAACAACTCGCCGACGAGCTGGAGCGGCTGGCCCCGGCTGAGCTGCTGCTGAGTGAGGCGGCCGACCCGCAATGGGTGGAGACCCTGCGCCAGGCGTTGCCCCGCGCGGCGCAGAGCCGGCTGGAGGACTGGCAGTTCGAATACCGCCAGGCGTACGAGACCCTCACCGAACAACTGCATGTCCACTCCCTCAAGGGCTTCGATTGCGAGGACCTGCGCCAGGGGGTCTGCGCCGGGGGCGCGGCTATCCACTACCTGCGCGACAACCAGCGCGGGGCCGTGGAACACCTCAATCGGCTCACCCGGCAGCGGCGCGAGCACTGCCTCTATCTGGACGCCACGGCCCGCCGCAATCTGGAACTGCTGGCCAACCAGCAGGACGGGGGCGAACAGGGTTCGCTGATCGAGGTGCTGGACCACACCCGCACCCCCATGGGCGCCCGCCTACTGCGCCAGTGGGTGGCGGTCCCCCTGCGCGATCCGGCGGCCATCACCCGGCGCCTGGACGCGGTGGAGGCCCTGCTGGGCGAACGCGTCGCCCGCGCCCGGCTGCAGGAGACCCTGGGCCAGGTAGGAGACCTGGAGCGGATGATGGCGCGCATCTGCTGCCAGCGGGCCAATGCCCGCGACCTGGTGGGCCTGGCCCGCTCCCTGGGACAGGTGCCGGCCCTGCGCCAGCAGGCCGGGGCCCTGGCGGTTCCCCTCTTGCAAGAGTTGGCCGCCGCCGGTCTGCCAGCGGTGGACGAACTGGTCGAACTGATCAGCCGCACCCTGGTCGAGGATCCGCCGGCCACCATCGCCGAAGGCGGCATGGTCCGCCCCGGCTGCGACGCCGAGCTGGACGAGTTGCGCCAGGCCAGCGCCGGGGGCAAGGAGTGGATCGCCCGGCTGCAGGTGCAGGAACGCGAGCGCACTGGCATCGCCTCGCTCAAGGTGGGCTTCAACCAGGTCTTCGGCTACTATCTGGAGGTGAGCAAGGCCAACCTCGACAAGGTGCCCGCCGACTACCTCCGCAAACAGACCCTGGTCAATGCCGAGCGTTTCCTCACCCCGGAGCTGAAGGAGTGGGAGGCCAAGGTGCTGGGTGCCGAGGAGAAGATCGCCGAGATCGAGACCCGGATCTTTCTCGAACTGCGCGCCCAGGTGGCCGGCTGGGCCGCCCAGGTGCAGCAGATCGCCCGCAGCCTGGCCGCGCTCGACGTGCTGGTCTGTCTGGCCGAGGTGGCCCAGCGCGAGCGCTACGTGCGCCCCCAGGTGGACGAGGGGCCGGGCATCCAGATCGAGGGCGGCCGCCATCCGGTGGTCGAGCGCCGGCTCCAGGAGGGGCGCTTTGTGCCCAACGACCTGCACCTCGACGCCGAGACCCGAATCTTGTTGATCACCGGGCCCAACATGGCCGGCAAGAGCACCATCATCCGCCAGGTGGGGCTCATCGCCCTGCTGGCGCAGTTGGGCAGTTTTGTGCCGGCCAGGCGGGCCCGCCTGGGAGTGGTGGACCGCATCTTCACCCGGGTGGGGGCCGCCGACAACCTGGCCCGGGGCGAGAGCACCTTCATGGTGGAGATGAACGAAGCGGCCAATATCCTCAACAACGCCACCGAACGCAGCCTGATTTTGATGGACGAGCTGGGTCGGGGTACCAGCACCTTCGACGGGCTGAGCCTGGCCTGGGCCATCGTCGAGTTCCTCCACGACTGCCCGCAACAGCCCCGCACCCTCTTCGCCACCCACTACCACGAGCTGACTGAGTTGGAGGGACCGCTGCCGCGCCTGAAGAACGCCAACGTGCTGGTGCGGGAGGAGGGGGGCCATGTGGTCTTTCTGCACCGCCTGGCCCCGGGTCCCTGCGACCGCAGCTACGGGATCAACGTGGCGCAGATGGCCGGCATGCCCGGCCAGGTGGTGGACCGGGCCAAGGAGATCCTGGCGCGCCTGGAGCGGGGGGAGCCACAGGAACCGGTCCGGCGCCGGCCCGCCGCTGAGGAGCAGCTGCCGCTCTTCGCCATTCCAGCCCCCGAATCGCCGGTGATCGCCGAGTTGCGCCAGCTCGACCTGGACCGGCTCACGCCGCTGCAGGCGCTGGTGAAATTGAATGAGTGGAAGGAACGATTGACAGAGGACCTGTAGGGGCACAGGGCCCTGTGCCCCTACCTCCGCATGGTGTAAAAGGAATGTTCATGCCCTCCCCCGCCGACCGCTTCACCCAACTCCAGAAGGTGGCCATCTTCCTCATCGCCCTGGGCGAGGAGCGGGCCCGCCTGCTCTTGGCCAGCATGGAGCTGCCCACCATCGAGCGGATCAACCAGACCATCGCCGCCCTGGGTCTGGTGACCCCTGAGGAGAAGGCGGCGGTGATGCTGGAATTCGCCGACTTTTTCTTCGAGGGCAAGTCCCTGCCCGCCCCCCTGGCCGACCCGGCGGCGCGCAGACCCACTCCACCCCCAAAAGCCAAACCCGCGCCGCCGCAAGCCAAACCTGCGGCGATGCCCGCCAAACCCAAGGCCGCTCCGGCAAAGCCAGCGCCAACTGCCAAACAGCCACCCCCGGCGCCGCCCAAAACCAAAACGCCCCCGGCACTTTTGCCGGCGGCGGCGAATGACGACCAGACTACGCGCGATGCCCTGCAGAAGCTGCGCGAGCAGGTAGACCCCAAGCAGATAAATTGGGGCCGGGCTGGTTATGACTTTGGGGAGGGCTTCAAAGGCCCGAAGGGAGATCGGCGCTGAGAAGACCAGATCGCGTCGGGGAGCGACCCGCCGCAGGGCCATTGGAAACTCGGCGATGCGGCGTGGGGTGAGTCCCTGAGTGGATTCCATCGCGCCTCTGGCCACAGGATTGTGGCCCAGAGGTCGATGGCCTCGGAGCCGGCCAGGGATGGCCGGCGAGAATGAGCGAAGGGACCGCCCCGCGGCGCATCACCATCGACTTCGCGAATGCTACAACCTTCCTCCACGCAACTCCTGCACGCGCTCGCCCAGGGCGCGGACGATCAGTACCAGAAAGCCCACAGCCAGGGCCAGTTGGCTCAACAGCATCACCTTGTCCATATCCTCTCCTCGCGGGTAATCGGGACTACTGCCAAAGCCTAGCAAAAGCCGCACCAGATTGCCCGAATCTGCCCAAGTCCTTTACTTTCAATTATAAGTCCCCGGGATCATCCCCTTCGCAGCCCCGGCCCCGGCGGCAGAGAAGTCCCCGGCAGAGGAGGTTCTTTCCTGACCCAGTCTTCCCCCGCACCCGAATTGATCTGGGGCCGCCACCCAGTCCTAGAAGCGCTCAAGGCCGGCCGTCCCTGCCAGCGCCTGGTGGTGGCCCAGGGCAGTCACGGCCCGGCCATCGACGAGATCTTCGCCCTCGCCCGCCAGGCGGGCATCCCCTTCGACGTGCAGGAGCGCAGCCTCCTCGACCGGGCCGCCGGCCCCCAGCACCAGGGCGTGATCGCGTACCTGGCCGCCCGCGCGTACGCCTCCTTCGAGGAGGTGCTGATCGGCCTCGACCCGCGCACCGCCTTCCTGGTCTTCCTCGACGGCATCCAGGACCCCCATAACCTGGGGGCCGTCATCCGCAGCGCCCACGCCGTGGGCGCCGACGGGGTGGTGGTCCAGGAGCGGGGCGCTGCCGGATTGACCGGAGCGGCGGCCAGGGCTTCTGCCGGCGCCGTCGAACACCTGCCGGTCTGCCGGGTCAACAACCTGGGGCGCGCCCTGGCCCTGGCCAAGGAAGCGGGATTGTGGATCACCGGGCTGGCACCCGATGGGGAGCGCAGCTTCACCGAGGTGGACTTCAGCGGCCCTTGCGGACTGGTGGTGGGCGGCGAGGGCAAGGGACTGCGGCGGTTGGTGCGCGAAGCCTGCGACTTTGTGGTGCAGATCCCCATGGGCCGCGCCCAGATCGGCTCCTTCAACGCCTCGGTGGCCGCCGGCCTGGTGTTCTACGAAGTCTTCCGCCAGCGCCGTCTGGCCCCCGGTCGATGAGGGCAGTTGCCTCATACCTGTGGGTCCTGCTGCTGGCCCTGCCCCTGCGGGCCCAGCCCCCTCCCCCCGACACCAGCCAGGCTGCCCGCCAGGCCGCCCTGGCCACCCTGACCCCTCCCGCCGGGGCGGGTTTCTCCTATCAGGCCGACCGGGTGCGCAGCGCCGGCGACTCCATCGTGCTGGAGGGCCGGGCCAGCGTGGTCCACCAGAGCGCCCGGCTGGAGGCGGCGCACATCGTGTATTGGCGCCAGCGCGAAATGGTCGAAGCCTGGGCCGTGCAGGACAGCGCCGGCGCCTGGTCGGGCCTGCCGGTGCTCAAGCGCGGCAGCGAGACCCTCCAGGGCCGGCACATCCTCTACGATCTGCAGGACACCACCGGCACCATCCAGGTCGGCCGCATCACCTACGACAAGGGCTACTACGCCGGCCAGCAGATCCAGGCCCGCTCGGAGAAGGAGTTCCACGTGCATCGGGGAACCTACACCACCTGCGACCTGGAAAACCCCCACTTCGACTTCTACAGTCCGCGCATCAAGGTGCTGGCCGGCGACCTGGCCGTCGCCCGCCCCGTGTACTTCCGCCTGGACCAGCGGCGGGTCTTCTGGGCCCCCTTCTATGTCTTCTCCCTGCGCCAGGACCGCCAGTCCGGGGTGCTCACCCCCGGTTTCGGTCGCCGGCCCCTCAGCTACGGCTCGGCGCAGAGCGAATGGGAACTGCGCAACCTGGGCTACTACCTGGCCCCCAGCGAGTACTGGGACCTCACCCTGTCGGCCGACCTGCGCCAACGCACCGGCTGGCTGGCCCGCGCCCGGCTCAGCCACGCCTGGCGCTACCACTGGAGCGGCGAGGTGGAAACGCGCCTGGAAAACCGCCAGCGCGGCAGCGCCAGCCAATGGGAGTGGTGGGCCACTGTCCGCCACCACCAGGAGCTGGGTCCCTCCGCTTCGCTGCGCGCCTCGGGCACCTTTCAGAGCAACAAGGATTTCGGCCGCAACAACAGCTACGACCTGCAGGAGCGGCTCAACCGCACCCTGCGCTCCAACCTGAGCTTCACCAAGCGCTGGGCCGGCGGCAATACGTTTAATCTGAGCGCCAGCCAGACCCGCAACCTGGACACCCAGCGCTCCGAGCTGATCCTCCCCGAACTGAGCCTGCGCACCGCCCGCAAGGCGGTGTGGGGCGGCAAGGAGCGAGAGGCCAAAGGCCCCTGGTACAAGGACTGGTTCTACGAGGGCAGCGGCCGGCTGCGCCACAGCGCGCAGCGCGCCCCCACCCAGCACCTGGACCGCACCAGCGCCGATCTCTCGCTGGGGCTCAGTGCCCAACACCGGCCCTTCTCCTGGCTGAGTTTCAACCCCTCCCTGACCGAGAGCTGGAGCGACCCCGACCTGGCCCACGCCGGCCCCCAGGCCCGCGGGGTGCGCAGCGAGCGGCTCAACGCCGGCCTGGCCCTCACCCAGACCTACTACGGTCTCTTCTACCCCCGGCTCTGGCGCCTGACCGCCCTGCGCCACGTGCTCAAGCCCAGCGCCACTCTCAACTACCAGGCGGCGCACGCCGACACCGGCGAGGTTTTCGGCCTGGGCGGACCGGCCGGCTCCTGGAAACAGGAGCGCCAGCTGGCCCTCAGGCTGGACAACACCTTCTGGGCCAAATGGCTCAGGGGGGAAGAGGAGGCCAAGGTGCGGCTAGCCCAGCTCAACTTCTCCACCTCCTACGCCCTGGACCGCCAGCGCCGGCCCCTGGCCCCGCTGCTCTCCTCGCTCAACCTCAGCGCCGGCCAGCATCTGGACACCCGCCTCACCCTGCGCTCCGAGTTCTACGACGACCAGGACCGCTTCAACCCCTGGCCCCGCCTCCAGCAGTTCGAGGTCAACTCCTCGCTGCGCTTCTCCAGCCAACAGACCAAAGCGGAGTCAGAGACCCGCGATCAAGAGAGCGGCGCCGGTAGCCTGGCGGCCGAGAGTTTCGGCTTCGAAAGCGGGCTGCAGAGCGACATCCCCCGCCAGGGGCGAGGCCGGCAGTTCCAGCTGAGCCATTACTACGCCCGCAGCCGCAGCGGCGCCAGCACCCTCACCCGCTCTTGGCTGCGCAGCGCCCTGGGCTTCAGCTGGCGGCGCTGGCGCTGCGACTACTCGCTCAACTACGATCTGCGCGCCCCCGGGGTGGCGCTGTTGGACAGCCGCCGGGTCAACGCCGAGCTGCTCTCGCTGCAGCGCGAATTCCACGACTGGACCTTCACCTTCAACGTCCAGCCCAGCAGCTTTTCGCGCGAGCGGGCTTTCTATTTCAAGTTCCAGTTCAAGGACATCCCCCAACTGCAGTTCGAGCGCGGCGACAGCCGGCGCTGATTGCCAAATCCGGGGGGGATGTGATAAATTGGGATGGAAGTACGGGGCACGACACCAATTTCCCCCAAGGCGCATGCGCATCCTGGTGCAGCGGGTCAGCCGGGCCCAGGTCCTGGTCGAGGGCCAGGTCCGGGGCGCCATCGGCCCCGGCCTGGTCCTGCTGGCGGGCATCCGTCAGGGCGACGGGCCCGAGGCCGTGCGCTTCTGCGCCGAGAAGTGCGCCCACCTGCGCGTCTTTCCCGACGGCGAGGGCAAGCTCAACCGCTCGGTGCTGGAGGCCGGCGGGGCGGTGCTGGCCATCTCCCAGTTCACCCTGTACGGCGATTGCCGCCGGGGCCGGCGGCCCAGCTTCACCGAGGCGGCACCACCTGACCGGGCCCAGCCCCTGTACGAGCAGTTCCTGCGCGCGCTCGAAGACCTGGGCCTGCGCGTCGAGCGCGGGGTCTTCGGGGCGCAGATGACAGTCGAACTCCACAACGAGGGCCCGGTCACCTTGCTGGTCGAATCCCCCTGAGCAGTCCATGAGCGCCCACGAGAATCCCCTGCTCGTCCTGGGTTCGGGCTCCCCGCGGCGGGCGGCCCTGATGCAGCAGATCGGCCTGCCCTTCGTGCAGTGGCACAGCGCGGCGGCCGAACCGGCCCCCAGGGAGGGGGCGCCGGCCGACCACGCCCTGGAGACAGCCCGGCTCAAGGCCCGCGCGGTGCAGCAGGCCCTGTACTCCCACTACGGGCCGGACCGGGCCACCATCGTCATCGGCGCCGACACCGTGGTCCACTTCGACGGGGCGGTGCTGGGCAAGCCGGCCGACCAGGCCGAAGCGGCCCGCATGCTGCGCCTGCTGGCAGGCCGCACCCATCAGGTGTACACCGGGGTGGCGCTGCTGTGCAGCGACGGAAGGCAGTGGGAGGACTGCGCCCAGACCCAGGTGCGGATGCGGCCCCTCTCCACTGCCCAGATCGATCGCTACCTGGCCAGCGGCGAAGCAGCCGACAAGGCCGGGGCTTACGGCATCCAGGGCGGGGGGGCTCTGCTCATTGAGCGCATCGAAGGTTGTTATTATAATGTGGTGGGCCTCCCTCTGGCCCTGCTGTCCACGCTGCTGGAAAAGGCCGGATACGATTTCTCCACCTCCCCGTGAACTCCCCCCATGACCACTGCGCGGAATTATGAGTGAAGAGACCATCGCCACCAAGTTGCGCCAGGCGCGCGAGCAGCAGGGAAAGACCCACGAGCAGATCCACCGGCAGATCGGCCTGAGCCTCAACGTGCTGCAGGCAGTGGAGTCGGGCAACTTCAAGGTGGTCGAACCGATCTACGTCCGCATGATCCTCAAGGCCTATGCGGACTACCTGGGATTGGACGGGTCGGCCATCCTCAAGCAGTACAACGACCAGTTCGGCGCGCCTCCGCCCGCCCTGGAGGTGCCGCCCCCGCCCACTCGGGGCCCTCATCCGCAGGTGGCCCTGGGCGAGGATCTGGATCTGCCGGCCGCTCCGGGAATCTCCCCTTCCTGGCAGCCTTCGCCCTTGCCCATCGGCGCCTTTGGCGAGCCGCAGCGGGCCCAGTCGCGGGCCGGGCTGCTGCTCCTCGGGGGCGGGGTGGTCCTGCTGGCCCTCCTGCTGGCCCTTTACTGGTCCGACCAGCGAGAAGCCCCGCCGGTGAACGCGCTGCCCGAACGCGCCGCTCCCCAGGCCAGGCCGCCTGCCGGCCCGCGCCCCGAACTGGCCCCCCAGCGCCCGGCACAGGCACCCCTGGAAAGCAGCCCCCAGGCTCAACCCGCCCCGGCCCCCCTCGCCGAAGCGGGCAAAACTATCCCTGATACTCTGCCCCCGCACCTGCCGGCAGCCCTGGCCGAAGCGCCCAAGCCCGCAGCCGTGGAAACCCCAGCGCCCAAACCCCCAGCCGCACCGCCTCCTGCTCCCTCTGGAGCCCTGGTCCTGGAATTGGAGGTGGTAGCGCCCACCTGGGTGCGCATCCGCTGGGACAAGGGAGGCTTCCTGGAGACCATGCTCCAGCCCGGGGACAACCGCCGCCTGCAGGCCAGCACCCAGTTCCTGGTATGGGCCGGCAATTCCAAGGGGCTGCGCTACCGCTTCCAGGGGCAGCCCATAGAGGAGATCCGCCAGAGCGATCCCAGCCATACGGTGCGCTTCAAGGCTACCAAGGCAGGAGTCTCCCTGCTCGACCGGGAAACCTTCGACCAGCTTTCCGAGGCCATCAGAGGGCAGGACACCCTTGCCAGGGCGCGGCGCGACTCGGTTCCATGACCCGCTGCTATGTCGAGGTTTCCCTGCCTCCCCCGGTGTCCCGGGAACTCACCTACGGCGTGCCTGCCGAACTAGCCGGCCAGGTCGAGGTCGGCAGCGCGGTGCTGGTGCCGGTGCTCCGCCGGCAACTGACGGGTTTCGTCGTGGGTTTTGCCGATCCGCCTTCCGAGGTGGCCGAGATCCGCGATCTGGTCCGCCTGGTGGACCGCGACTCCCTGCTGGCGCCCGAAATCGTCGAGCTGTGCCGCTGGCTGGCCGACTACTACTTCGCCCCCCTGGGCAGCGCCCTGGCCGCGGCCCTGCCCCCCGGCATCAAACTCACCTCCAACCGCCTGGTCTCCCTCAGGGATGAGGCCATTCCCGAACCTGTGGCCGAGCCCGGTGAGCAGCAGTTGCTCGCTCAATTACAAGAAAGCGGCCCGCTCAAGGTCTCCACCCTCCAGCGCCGCCTGCGCCGGCCGGACCTGGAAAAGATCCTGCGCCGCCTGGAAAGGGCCGGCCACATCGAGATCCACCCCGTGCTGCCCCAGGCCCAGGTGAGCGCCCTGCACCGCCAGTGGGTCCGGTCCGCCGCCGATGCCGCCGCGCACCTGCCCCAGTTGCAGCGCCGGGCCCCGCGCCAGGGGGAATGCCTGGCCCTGATCCTAGAGGAAGGCCCCCTTTCCAGGGAGAGCCTGCGCGAAAAAGGCTTCGACGCTCGCCTGCTGCGGGAACTGGGGGCCCGCGGCCTGGTCGAAACCTTCGCCCAGGAGGTGTGGCGCGATCCGTTGGCCGGCCTGGGCGCACCAGTATCCGAGCCCCTCGAACCCACCCCCGACCAGCGCCAGGTGCTGGAGGCCCTGAACGGGGCGCTGGACGAGCGGCGCTTTCACGCCGCCCTGCTGCAGGGGG
Source organism: Candidatus Latescibacterota bacterium (assembly GCA_016187725.1). Taxonomy (GTDB): domain Bacteria; phylum Latescibacterota; class UBA2968; order UBA8231; family UBA8231; genus SICG01. The sequence continues at coordinate 15,877 of JACPJE010000157.1, read as the reverse complement.
TCACCGGCAGCGGCAAAACCCTGGTCTACATCCGGGCGGCGGCCAGGGCCCTGGAACAGGGGCGGGGGGTCATCGTCCTGGTCCCCGAAATCGCCCTGGCCTGGCAGATGGTGCGCCTTTTCGCCGCCCATTTCGGCCCCCAGGTGGCCGTGATGCACAGCCAGCTCTCCCCCGGAGAGCGCTACGACACCTGGCGGCGGCTGCGACAGGGGAAACAACACCTGGTCATCGGGGCGCGCTCGGCCATCCTGGCCCCGGTGCGCGACCTGGGCCTGATCGTGGTGGACGAGGAGCACGATGGGGCGTACAAGCAGGAAGACCTGGAAGGCCGCCAGCCCCTGTGCTACAACGCCCGCGACGTGGCCCTGGTGCGGGGCCGCCGGCAGGAGGCGGTGGTGCTGCTGGGCTCGGCCACCCCCAGCCTGGAATCCTACTGGAACCTCCGCGCCGGCAAGTACCGCCTGCTCTCCCTGTCCAGCCGCATCGACGGCCGGCCCCTGCCCCGCGTGGAGGTGGTGGACATGCGCCAGGAGCCCTTCCAGAAAAAGCAGCGGGCCCTCTTTTCGCGCGCCCTGCGGCTCAAGATCAGGGAGCGGCTGGCCCGCCGGGAGCAGATCGTGCTCCTGCAAAACCGGCGGGGCTTCTCCCCCTTTGTGCTGTGTACGGCTTGCGGCGAGGCCGTGCAGTGCGCCCAGTGCCGGGTCTCGCTGACCTACCACCAGAGCGGGGAGACCCAACTGCGCTGCCACTACTGCGACTTCCGCAGGCCCCTGCCCGCCTTCTGCCCGGCCTGCGGCAGCGCCGAGTTGCGGCTCGAAGGGGTAGGCACCCAAAAGGTGGAGCAGGCCCTGGACGAGCAGTTCCCCGGCATCCGCGTCATCCGCATGGACGTGGACACCACCGGCTGGAAGGGCGCCCACGACGAATTGGTGCAGCGCTTCCGCCGGGGCGAGGCTGAGGTGTTGCTGGGCACCCAGATGGTGGCCAAGGGGCTGGACTTTCCGCGGGTGACCCTGGTGGGAGTGATCTCCGCGGACACCGGCATGCACCTGCCCGACTTCAGGGCCGCCGAGCGCACCTTTCAGCTGCTCACCCAGGTGGCCGGCCGCGCCGGCCGGGGCGACACCCCCGGGGAGGTGGTGATCCAGACCCTGTTGCCCGAGGACCCGGCGCTGCGGGCGGCGGCCCGCCAGGATTTCGAGGCCTTTGTGGGCCCCGAGCTGGAAGAACGGCGGGCGGCCTCCTTCCCGCCTTTCGCCCGGCTGGTGGGTTTTCTGTGGCAGGGCGCCGAGGAAGAAGGGGTCGCCCAGGCGGCCCGCGAAGGAGCCCGGTGCCTGTGCCAGGTCAGCGGGACCCCGGCCGCGCTGCTGGGGCCGGCGCCGGCGCCTCTGGCCCGCCTGCGGGGCCGCTACCGCTGGCAGGCCCTGCTGCGGGGGACTTCGGCCGCCCAGCTCCACGGCTGGGCCGCCCAGGCCCTGCCCGCCATGCGAGAGGCAGCAGGCCGGCGCCAGGCGGCGCTGAGCATCAATGTAGATCCGCTGACCTTGATGTGAGTTGAGCGCGATGAGGAACTTCCGAATCCTCCGCCTCTGGCAGGGACTGATCGCCTTGCTGTGGGCGGCCATTCCCTTTCACGCGGGGGCCCAGACAGCAGAGTGGACCGGGTACACCAGCATGCGGGAAATCAACCAGGTGCTGGTGTTCCAGGGCCAGGTCTGGAATGCCACCTCCGGCGGGGTGCTGCGCTTCGATCCAGCCCAGCGCAGCTATGTCCGCTACACCCGGATCGAGGGCCTGGCCGGCAACCAGGTGCTCTCCCTGACGGCCGACGAGCGGGGGCATCTGTGGTTTGGCACCGATAGCCAGGGCCTGAGTCGTTTCCGCCCCGCGGAGAACAGCTTCGACCCCCCCTACCTCGAATTCCAAGACCTCAAGGTGGAGGCCCTGGCCGCCACTGACCGCCGCATCTTTGTGGCCACCGACCGGGGGATCAGCGTCTTCCTGGCCGACAAGGAGGAGGTCAGGGAGACCTACCACCGCCTGGGCGAGCTGGCCAAGGACATCCAGATCAACGCCCTGGCGGTCTTCGGCGGGGCGCTGTGGGCCGCCACTCCCGACGGGGTGGCCTGGGCCGCCCTCGATCAGCCCAATTTACAGGATCCGGAGAGCTGGAAGGTGAACCGCCACCTGGGCGCCACCGATGAGCTGCTGGTGGCTGGCGACACCCTGCTGGCCTCCACGCTCAAGAACGTCTTTGTCTTCGACCCCCTGCAGAACCGCTTTGTGTCGGATTTCAGCGACACCGTGCGGGTGATGGGGTTGGGCAGCTTCCAGGGCAAGACCGTGACCGCCCTGGAGGACGGCAGGTTCCTCCGGCGCGAGGGCCCCGGACAATGGGTCCGGGAGTCGGCCCCGCGCCTCACCCAGGTCCGTACCCTCTCCCGGGGGGACTCGGCCCTGTGGGTGGGCACCAAGGAGGGGCTGCGCTCGGTGGGCGCCCTCACCCCGCCGGCCGCCTCCGAACCGGCGGCCAACCAGTTCTACGAGATGAAACTGCTGGACCGGGGCGAGCTGTGGGTTTCCAGCGTGCCCAATGACTTTGCGGACCCCCACGGCCTGTACCAGTTCGACGGGGCCCAGTGGCAGGTCCACGACCGCAACAACGGCCTGCCCTCCAATACCCTGGTCAGCCTGGAGACCGATACTGCCGACCGGCTGTGGGTGGGCACCTGGGGCCAGGGAGTGGTCATCCGCGACTCCACCGGCGCCTGGCAGCGCCTCAACCAGACCAACTCCCTGCTCCAGGGCATCGGCGCCAAGCAGGACTTCGTGGCCATCAGCGATATCGCCCGGGACTCCACCGGGCTGATGTGGCTGGCCAATGTGCAGATCGGCCTGGTGGTGATGGACGGCTTCCCGCCCACCCGCAGCCTGCTCTTCGAGAATCCGGCCCTGAGCCTGGCGCCCAAGCGCGACATCGGCGAGGTGGTGGTCGCCCCGGCGGGGATCAAATGGATCTCCACCGAGACCGACGGAGTGGTGCTCTTCGACGATGGCGGCACCCCCTTTGACCCTGCGGACGACTTCTCCCTGCTCATCAACCAGGTCTTCGACCAGCGGCTGACCAGCGACCGCATCACCGATCTGCTGCTGGACCGCAGCGGCCGGCTGTGGGTGGGCACCAACAGCGGCCTCAACGCCGTGCGCGGCACCTATGCGCGGACCAGCCAGAGTTTCAGCGTGGAGAACTGGCGCACCTACACCGCCGAAAGCGGGCTCCCCTCCAGCGAGGTCAACGCCCTGGAGCAGGACGACCTGGGCAACGTGTGGGTGGGCACCGAGGGGGGATTGGCCCGCATCTCGCCCCAGGGAGAGGTGGAGTTCACCTTCACCAAGACCAACAGCCCCCTCATCGACAACCGGGTCAAAGCGCTGCTCTTCGACCCGGAGAAGCGCGAGCTGTGGATCGGCACCTTCGAAGGCTTGAACCGCCTCCACCTGGGAGAGGTGACCACCCCCGGCGGCAGCAGCCTGAGGGTCTATCCCAGCCCCTTTGTGCTGCATGGCAGGGGCGCCACCCTGCGCTTTGCCGGCCTGCCCCTGGGCGCCTCCCTGCGCATCTTCTCCCTCGATGGCCGGCTGGTCGCCCAGCTCGACGGCGTACCTGGCCAGGGCACCCTCGAATGGCAGGGCCAGAACCAGGCCGGCATCCTGGTGGGCTCGGGGATCTACTTCTTCGTGGCCACCGACGAGGCGGGCCACAGCACCATGGGCAAGTTCGCCGTGGTCAGCAGCCAATAAGAGGCCGATGGTCAACTGGGTACTGCTGGCCTTCGCGCTGCTGTGGAGCCGCCCCGCCACCGCCCAGGTGGAGGTCTCCCTGCAGCCCTGGCCCGGAACGGCCCGGGCTGCCCTCACCATCACCTTCGACGACGCCTACCCCTCCCAGGCAGCGGTGGCCATGCCCCTGCTGGAGGCGCGCGGTTTCCGCGGTACCTTCTACCTGATCGTGGACCGGCTCTTCCAGCGCGGCAAGTACCAGGACCTGCCCTCGGCGCCCCTCGCCGACTGGCAGGCCGGCTTCCGGCGCGGCCACGAGGTGGGCAGCCACACCTGGACCCATGTGGGGCTCGACACCGTATCGACGCAACGCATGCAGGAGGAACTGCGCGCTGCCAAAGAGGCCCTGGAGGGGCTCTTCCCCGGCGCCCCGGTCACCAGCCTGGCCTACCCCTTCTCGGAGGCCGACGAGGCGGTGATGCAGGAGGCCGCCCGCTACTACCTCACCGGCAGACTAGGCCCGTCTCCTGCCGGCGAGCCTCCCTACAACGACCCGGCCACCGCCGCACTGATGGGGCTGAAGGCCTTCTTCCTGTGCACTGGCGAAGATCCCCAGCTGTGGAACGAGGCCGCCGACCGCACCCTCCAGGGAGGGGGCTGGCTGGTGGAAGCCCTGCACCCCATCGACGAAGAGGGTTATTGCCGGGTGCGGGAGGAGGATTTCGCCGCCCACCTCGACTATCTGGCCGGTCTGGGGGGCCAGCTATGGGTGGCCCCGGTGGGGCAGGTGGCTGCCCGCCTGCTCCACTGGCGCGCGGCCCAACTGCACAGTGCGGTGCTCGCTGATGGGCGGGTGCAACTGCACCTGACCGAGCCCGCCAGCGAAGACTGGCAGGTAACGCTTTCTGCCGCTGGAAATTGGAAGGTGATCGACGGGGATGGCCGGCTGCTCCCCCTCAGCGCTGCAGGGGGCGCCCTGGGCTTCGAATGGCCCGCTGGCCAGGCCAGTGCCACCCTCGAATCGGCCGGCATTACCGCCATCAGTGCCTCCAACTGGGGTCAGATCAAGGAATTTTTTCTGGTCCGCACCCCCTAGCCAGGGGCCCTTTCAGGGGGGTTCGGCCGGCTGAAGTGCAGTGAAAACAAGGGCCGATTCAGCGCCCAGCCCGCCTGAACAAAAAGTTAAAAAACTCCTTGACAAAGCCTCCGCATATCGTGTATCTTTGAAATGCTTCCACAAGATATTGTGGAGTGAAGTGGCAGAGGCCAGCGATGCTGTGGCCTGCCTTTCTGATCCACTCCCCATAAAATTTACTCCGCCCGGTTCTGTGAAATCCCCCTTTCGCAGGCAGAGGCCACATCTTGCCCCAAGGGAGGGTCCAATGCCATCTGATCAGCCACAACCGACTGCCCAGTCGCCCGTGGGTGTCCACCGCCTAGAAGACCTGCTGGCCCAGCTCGAGGGCCACGGCCTGAAACGCAACGGCCACGATACCCTGCTCAAAAAAGCAGTCGATGCCGAGACCTACTACCCTGACAACGACCTGGCTGTCGACGTCCTGCGCAGCAAGTACCTGGCTCCCGGAGAGACCGGCCCCCTGCAGATGTGGGACCGCATCGCCCGGGTCATGGCCTCGGTGGAAAAGGACAAAGAATACTGGTACGACCGCTTCTTCTCCCTGCTGCTCGACTTCAAATTCATCCCCGGGGGCCGGGTGATGCACGGGGCCGGCCGCGAGGAAGCCCGCCGCAAGCCCACCCTCTCCAACTGCTACGTCATCCCCATCGAGGAGGACAGCCTCGATGGCATCTACCGCTGCCTGACCGAGTCGGCGATGGTCTACCGCACCGGCGGCGGGGTGGGCACCGACCTGTCCATCCTGCGCCCCAAGGGCGCCCCGGTCAACGCCACGGTGGACAAATCCCCCGGCTGCACCGCCTTCATGAACCTGCTCAGCGAGAGCACCAACGCCGTCTCCCAGGCCGGCCGCCGCGGCGCCCTGATGCTCACCCTGCGGGTCGACCATCCAGACATCGAGGATTTCATCACCATCAAGAACGACGCCAACCGCGTCAAGGTGCAGTACGCCAACATCAGCGTGCTGGTGACCCACGAGTTCATGGAGGCGGTGCTGGCCGACCGCGACTTCGACCTGCGCTGGGGCGGCCAGGTGTACCGCACGGTGCGCGCCCGCGAGTTGTGGAACAGGATCATCACCAACGCCCATTCCAGCGCCGAGCCGGGGATCATCTTCTGGGACACCATGCGCGAGTACCACAACGTCGAGTACGCCAACCCGCTCACCAGCACCAATCCCTGCGTGACCGGCGACACCCTGGTATACACACACGGCGGCCTCTACCCCATCGCCGAGTTGTGCGAGCGCGGCGCGGCGCCCGATCTGGTTCTCGATTCGCGCTTCCAGGCCGGCCGCTTTGGTCCGGGCCTGGCCCCCTTTCCCACAGGGGTCAAGCCGGTCTTCCGTCTGAAGACGCGGGAAGGTTACGAAGTCAGGGTGACTGCCGACCACCGCTTCATGACCGACCGCGGCTGGATGGCAGCCTGCGACCTGCAGCCTGGGAACCGGCTCCACATCCTGGACACCAAGGGCGCCTTCGGCAGTGAGGGCACCGCCGCCGAGGGACGCGTGCTGGGATGGCTGATCGGCGATGGCCATATCACCGGTGCGTCTGGGCACGGAGCGGTTCTGGGCTTCTGGGGCGCGGATCGCGCCGAACTGGCGGACCCCTTCGCTGCGGATGTGAACGAGATCCTGGGCCAGGATCCGGAGACGGCCCACTATCCCGTGGGCGTGGTCCAGGTGGCCAAGCGGGACCTGGCCACGGTGAGTTCTGTGCGCCTCAGAGAGGTAGTGGCCGAAAGGTTCGGCGTGAGGGCCGAGAACAAACTGGCCGGACTGCCTGAGGCAGCCTTCCGGGCCTCTGAGGAATTCCAGCGAGGACTGCTCCAGGCCCTGTTCACGGCCGACGGTCACGTGGCCGGCCATCCGGGCAAGGGCGTTTCCGTGCGCCTGACCTCGATCTCTCTGGAACTGCTCAGAGACGCGCAGCGCCTGCTCCTGAACTTCGGCATCGCCTCGCGCATCTACCCCGAAAGGTACCCAGCAAGAAGGGTCGAATTCAAAGGGCGGCCCTATGAGTGCCAGGCGGTCCACGACTTGGTCATCAGCCGCAGCAATCTCTTCGCCTTTGCCGAAGAACTCGGCTTCCTCAGCGCCGCCAAGCAGAGCGCCCTCATCGGCCGGCTGGCCGAATACGAAGGGCGCGGCCCCTACCGCGAGACCTTTGAGGCCCGCTTCGAGTCGCTGACGCCGGAGGGCGAGGAATTGGTGTACGATCTGACCGAACCCCTGACCCATTCCTTTGTGGCCAACGGCTTTGTGGTCCACAACTGCGGCGAGCAACCTCTCGCTTCGTACACGGCGTGCAATCTAGGAAATCTCAACCTGACCCTCTTCGTGCGCCCGGACGGGAAATTCGACTACAGCGCCCTGGCCGAGAGCACCCGGGTGGCCATCCGCTTCCTCGACGACGTCATCGAATACAACATGGAGCGCCACGCCCTGCCCAAGATCCGCGAGGCCGTCTCCTCCGACCGGCGGGTGGGCCTGGGGGTCACTGGCCTGGCCGACGCTTTGATGCTGATGAAGATCAAGTACGACAGCCCCGAGGCGCTGGAGGCCGTGGAGCAGATCATGCAGACCATCTGCTACAACTCCTACGAGACCTCCATCGACCTGGCCCGCGAAAAAGGCGCCTTCACCCTCTTCGACTGGGAGGGCGTCGCCAAGAGCAAGTTCATCCAGAGCCTGCCCCAGGGCTTGCAGGACAAGATCCGCCGCTTCGGGCTGCGCAACAGCACCCTGATCACCATGCCGCCGGTGGGCACCGGTTCCATCGTCGCCCAGACCACCTCGGGGATCGAGCCCATCTTCTGCACCAGCTACAAGCGCCGCGTCAAACAGGCCGACGGCGAGACTTTCCGCGAGTACAAGGTCTACCATCCACTGGTCAAGACCCTCTTCGGCGACGACGAGCACCTGCCCCCCTACGTGGTCACCTCCCACCAGATCGACCCCTATTTCCGCGTCAAGATCCAGGGGGTGATCCAGAAGTACACCGACAGCAGCATCTCCTCCACCATCAACCTGCCCGAGGACATCTCGGTGGAGACGGTGGCCGACATCTACATCACCGCCTACAAGGAAGGGCTCAAGGGGGTGACGGTGTACCGCGAGGGCAGCCGGGAGGGCATCTTGCAAACGGACAACAAGGAGGCGGAGAAGGAGACCGCCCAGCCCCCCGCAACCGGGGAACGCGTCCGCCATCCGCGGCGCCGGCCTTCGGTCACCCGCGGGCTCACCGAGCGCATCCGCACCGGCGAGGGGAACATCTACGTCACCATCAACGAGGACGACGAGGGGCTCTGCGAGGTCTTCAGCACCATCGGCAAGGCCGGCGGCAACGCCGCGGCCCAGTCCGAGGCCATCTGCCGCCTGATCTCCCTAGCCCTGCGCTCCAGCATCGACCCCCAGGAAGTCATCAAGGCCCTCAAGGGCATCTCGGGACCGGCCCCGGTCTGGGAGAACGGCGAGCAGATCCTCTCCACCCCGGACGCCATTGGCAAGGCCCTGGAGCGCCACCTCAAACGGCGCCTCGAAGGCGAGATGGCGGCCGCTGCCGGCGTGCCGCCCGCCACTCCAGAAGCGACTAGCGCCATCCTGGTCACCTGCCCCGAGTGCGGTTCAACCGTGTCCCACGAGGGCAGCTGCCTGTCCTGCAAGCACTGCGGCTGGTCCAAATGCTGAGTTGTTGAACAACCGCGATCACACGCGGTGTAGGGGGAGAACGCGGCTGCCTGCGGGTGGCCGCGTTCTTTGTTTGTGAGCGGCGGGGAGAAGACCCCGCAGGGCTTTCCCGGGGAGTGGTCGGGTAGGGAAGTCCGCGTGGTTGGGGGCCGGGTAGCGGAGCTATGCGAGCGAGGGGGCAGGACGCGCCTTGGGAAAGCCCGGAGTGGGTCGCTCCCCGACGCGGCAGCGAACTAGGCGAAGTCGAAGCTCAGGCCGTCGTAGGCCAGTTCTACCCCCGGGGGCAGGAGGGCGTTGGTGGCCTGGTGGTCCAGGTCGTGGGCGATGTGGGTGAAGAAGGCGCGGCGAGGCCGCAGTTCGGCCACCACCTCCAGGGCCCGTGCCACCGTGAAGTGGGTGGGGTGTTCCTTGAGGCGCAGCGCGTCGAGCACCAGCACCTCCAGGCCGCGCAGCCGGCCCAAGGAGGCAGGCGGGATGACATTGCAGTCGGTCACATAGGCAAAAGCCCCGAAGCGGAAACCCAGCACCGGCAGCTGGCCGTGGTACACCGTCAAGGGCTCCACCTGGCAGCCGCACAGCTCAAAGGGCCCCTCGATGGGGTGCAGGCTGAGCTGGGGCACGGCTTCCCGGTAGTTCCTGTAGGCCGGCTTGAAGGCGTAGTCGAAGACGTGCCTGATCCGCCCCAGGGTGCCTTCGTCCCCGTAGCAGGGAATGGGCTCAGGGCGCCCGAAGCAGAAGGAGCGCAAATCGTCCAGGCCGTAGAGGTGGTCCACGTGAGGATGGGTGAAGAGCACCGCGTCCACCTGGCGCAGCCCCTGGCGCAGCCCCTGGAGGCGCAGGTCGGGGGTGGTGTCCACCAGGATATTGCCCCCGCTCCCCTCGACCAGGATCGAACAGCGCAGCCTTTTGTTTTTGGGATCGGGAGAAAGGCACACCGCGCAGTCGCAGGCGAGGCGCGGCACCCCCGACGAGGTCCCGGTGCCCAGCAGGGTGACCTTCACTGGAACACCACCTGGCAACTGGCGCGGATGGAGTCCAGTTCAGCGGGATTTTTGCGGTAGATCGCCACAGCCCTCCTCAGTGCGGGCCTTCGCCCTGTCTGTTGCCATTGCATCGGCTCTTATATATAATAGGTAAGATTAGGATGTCGCAAATTCCGTGCACGGGTGCAAAGGGGAGCCGATGGGCAAATCGCTGGTAGTAGTCGAATCACCTGCCAAAGCCAAGACCATCAACAAGATCCTGGGCAAGGACTTCATCGTGAAGTCGTGTATGGGCCACGTGCGCGACCTGCCGCCCAAGGAATTGGGCGTCGACGTGGAGCACGACTTCAAACCCCGCTATGTGACCATCCGCGGCAAAGGCAAGGTCCTCAGCGAACTGCGCAAGGCGGCCCAGGAGGCCGAGGCGGTGTACCTGGCCACTGACCCAGACCGCGAGGGCGAAGCCATCGCCTGGCACGTGGCCCACGCCATCGACCTGAAGGAAGACGAGGTCCGCCGCATCCTCTTCAATGAGATCACCCCCAAGGCCGTGCGCGAGGCCATTGTCCAGTCGGGCCGGCTGGACATGAAGAAGGTCAATGCCCAGCAGGCGCGCCGGGTGCTGGACCGCCTGGTGGGCTACGAGATCAGCCCCCTGCTGTGGAAGGTGATCCACTCGGGCCTGTCGGCCGGACGGGTGCAGTCGGTGGCCCTGCGCCAGATCTGCGAGCGCGACCTGGAGATCGCCGCCTTCAGACCCGAGGAATACTGGTCCATCGAGGCCCGCTGCCGGACCGTCGCCCAGGAGGTCTTCACCGCCCGCCTGCTCCAGCACCGCGGCGAAAAACTGGAGATCGCCAACCAGGAAAAGGCCGAGCGCATCGTCGGCGAGTTGAGGCAGCAGCGTTTTGTGGTGGCCGAGGTCAAGCAGCGCGACCAGCTGCGCCATCCCTCACCCCCCTTCATCACCAGCACCCTGCAGCAGGAGTGCGCCCGTCGGCTGCGCTTCTCGGTCAAGCGCACCATGACCGTGGCCCAGCAGCTCTACGAAGGGGTGGAGATCGAAGGTGAGACCCGCGGCCTGATCACCTACATGCGCACCGACTCGGTGCGGGTGGCCGCCGAAGCCGTCGCCGAGGTGCGCGAGCAGATCGTCCAGCTCTACGGGACCGACTACCTGCCCGAAACCCCCAACGCCTATAAGACCAAGCGCGGGGCCCAGGACGCCCACGAGGCTATCCGCCCCACCTACGCCGACCTGCACCCCGCCAAGGTCAAGGACCTGCTCACCACTGACCAGGCGCGGGTCTACGAGATCATCTGGAAGCGCTTCGTCGCCTCCCAGATGAAACCGCAGATCCTCAGCCTGACCACGGTGGACATCAGCGCCGGCGAATATCTGTTGAGGGCCAACGGCTCGGCCACCAAGTTCCCCGGGTTCGCCCTGCTCTACACCGAGAGCAAGGAAGAGAAGGAGGAGGGGGATGAAGAGGAGGAGAGCCGCACCCTGCCCGCCAGCCTGGCCAAGGACCAGGAACTGGAGGTCCAGGAACTGCACCCCGAGCAGCACTTCACCAAGCCGCCGGCCCGCTACACCGAGGCCTCCCTGGTCAAGGAACTCGAGGCCAAGGGCATCGGCAGGCCCAGCACCTACGCCCAGATCATCACCACCCTCCAGGACCGCGAGTACGTAGAGCGGGTGGAGCGCAACCTCATCGCCACTGAGCGGGGACACACGGTCAACAAGTTCCTGGTCGAGACCTTCCCCCACATCTTCGACGTCAAGTTCACCGCCCAGATGGAGGACGAACTCGACCGCATCGAGGAGGGGGATGACCACTGGATCGAAACCGTGCGGCAGTTCTACTCTTCCTGGAGCAGCTCGCTGCAGGACGCCAATGCCCGCCGCCGCGAACTCAAGCAGGCCCTCCAGGAGGAATCCTCGGTGGTGTGCGAGGAATGCGGCCGCCACATGGTGGTCAAATGGGGCCGCAACGGCCGCTTCCTGGCCTGCCCCGGCTACCCCCAGTGCAAGAACACCAAGCCCCTCGCCGAGGAGCAGGCCCAGCCGCCCACCGACGCCATCTGCGAGGTGTGCAACTCGCCCATGGTGGTCAAGAGCGGCCGCTACGGCCGCTTCCTGGCCTGCAGCAGCTACCCCCAGTGCAAGAACGTCAAGCCCCTCCCCCTGGGCGTCTCCTGCCCGGAATGCGGCGTCGGCGAACTGGTCGAAAAGCAGTCGCGCAAGGGCAAGGTCTTCTACGGCTGCAACCGCTATCCCACCTGCAAGTTCGCCAGCTGGGACAAGCCCGTGGGTCAGCCCTGCCCCCACTGCGAGGCACCCATCGTCTTTGAGAAAAACAGCCGCAGCAGCCCGCCGGCGCTTTACTGCCGCTCCTGCCACACTCAGCTCGAGGCGCCCGCCGCCCTCGCCGTGGATGCCGATTCAGGAGGCTAGCGCCCCCGGCCATGGCCACCCCCCCGCCCGCCCCGCTGCACTCCGGCTCCAGCATCGAGCAGGGGATCGCCCTCTTTCTCGACTACCTGGAAAAAGAGCGCAACTACGCCCGCCACACCCTCGAAGCCTACCGCCGAGATCTACAACAATTTGCCCGCTTCCTCTACCCGCGCATCGCCCAGGTGGGCATCCCCGTGGGCGCGGTAGAGCGCCAGGTGGTGCAGAATTTCGTCGAGGAACTCCGCGCCCGGGGCCTCAAGCCCAGCAGCGTGGCCCGCAAGCTCGCGGCAGTCCGCTCTTTGTTCAGATATCTGTGCCGGCAGCGGGTGCTGGCCGACAACCCGGCCAGCCTGGTCGGCACAGCGAGGCCCCCCCGCCGGCCGCCCCAGTTCCTGCCCCTCACCCAGGTCGAAGAGGCCATCGCCCTGCCCCCCGCCGCCGAATTCACCGGCGCCAGGGACCGGGCCATCATCGAGGTCTTCTACGGCGGGGGCATCCGCCTGAGCGAGCTGGTAGCCCTCAACCTGAGCGCCCTCGACCTGGAGGAGGGCACCGTGCGGGTGATGGGCAAGGGGCGCCGCGAGCGCATCGTGCCCATCGGCGGTCCGGCGCTCCAGACCCTCAGGGCCTATCTGCAGCACCGAGCCGCCCTGCTGGTGGAGCTGGACATCACCCAGGTGGACGCCGGCGCCCTCTTCCTCAACCGCAAAGGCCGCCGTCTGCACCGGCGCACCGTGCAGGGCAACGTCAAGCGCTATCTGCGCCAGGTGTCCGCAGGCCAGACCCTCAGCCCTCACCTGCTGCGCCACACCTTTGCCACCCATCTGGTAGAAGCCGGGGCCGATCTGGGCGCGGTCAAGGAATTGCTGGGCCACGCGGCCCTCTCCAGCACCCAGGTCTACACCCAGGTCTCCCTGGAGCGGCTGCGCCAGATCTACCAGCAGGCGCACCCCAGGGCCTGAAGTGATCGTCCGACCGGGTGGCTCTTGAGCCTGCTGCTGAAATTGTCCCTCCCCCTGCTGCTCCTGGGCTGCGCCAAGGTCGGGACGCCGGCAGGCGGCCCGGTGGACAAGACCCCGCCCGCCATCACCTCCCATTTCCCCACCGCCGACGCGGTGGGCGTTCCCCTGGACACCCAGGTGGAGTTGGTCTTCAGCGAGGGCATGGACCGCAGCCGCACCGAGGCCGCCCTCTTCATCTCCCCCACCTCGCCCGTCGAGTGCAGCTGGCGGGGAGGCCGTTTGCACCTGCGCTTCCCCCAGGGCCTCAAGTTCGACCAGACCTATGTGATCACCCTGGGCACCGGTGCCCGCGACCTGCGCGGCAATGCCCTTTCCCAGTCCTTCACCCTGGCCTTTGCCACTGGCACCCAGCTCGACCAGGGCCGCATCGAAGCCCGGGCCTTCGACCGGCACCAGCCGGCCGGCAGCACCCATGTGTGGGCCTACGACCTGAAGCTGGGCAACCGGCGCCTGCTGGCCGACCCGCCCGACTACCGCACCCAGACCGGCAGCGACGGCCGCTGCGCCTTCTCGCGGCTGCCGGCCGGCCGCTACCGCATTGTCGCCTTTGCCGACGCCGACGCCGACCAGTATTGGGACCCGGGCGAAGCCCTGGCCCTGCCCGCCGCCGACCTCGATCTGGCGCAAGGGGCTTCCCTCCAGGCCGGCGATCTGGATCTCTTCGCGCAGGCAGGTCCCTCGCCCCGCCTGCAGCGGGTCCAGGCCCTCGACCAGCAGCGCCTGCTCCTGCTCTTCGACCGGGAGGTGGCCCTGGCACGGACCACCGTCGAACTGACCGGCCTGGCGGTAGAACTGCTGTACCAGCTGCCCGGAGACCAGCGCAAACTCTACGCCCGGACCGCGCCCCAGGAGGCGGGTAAATCTTATACCTTTACCCGTCTCGAAGTGGAGGGCCTCACCCTCAAATGGCGCGAGCCAGTGCGCGGCAGCGGGCATGCCGATCAGACTCCCCCGGCCCTTTCCAGCACCCGCCCAGCCGCCGCCGGCACCCTGATTTCTCAAGATTCCCTGGTCCTGGTCTTTTCCGAGGCCATGGCCGCGGTGGAACTGGGTGAGATCTGGGTGTCCGGCGACAGCACCCAGACCCCGGCGGGCCGCTGGCTGTGGCGCACCCCCGCGGTGCTGGTCTTCGCCCCCCAGGCCCCCTGGATACCCGGCACCCACCGGGTCCAGGGCCACACCAGCGCGCTGCGCGACCTGGCAGGCCTGCCCCTGCGCGACAGCCTCTTCACCCTCAACTTCACGGTACCTGAACAGGCCTGTCGCATCGCCGGGCAGGTCCTCACTCCAGCAGGGACTCCGGTCCAGGCCTGGGTCTGCGCCCGGACCGGGGAACGCAACTGGCAGGTCCGGACCGATGCCGAGGGGCGCTTTCTCTTCGCCGACCTGGGGCCGGGGACCTACCGGGTCTTCGCCTTTGCCGACCGGAACTTGAACCAGCAGCAGGACCGCGGTACCTTAGAGCCATTCCTGCCCTCCGAGCCCTATGCCTGCCACCCGGAGGCCCTCACCCTCACTGCCGGTGCTGTCCGCGAAGGTCTGGAACTGCATCTGGGCACCCCATGAGCGTGTACCGCCACCTCGGCACCCTGCTCTTGCTGATCGCGCTGATCGGCCTGGGCATCGCCAAGTACTCCAGGGTCTCCCCCGAAACCCAGCGCCGCCTGGAACTGGAGACCTCGCTGGAGCAGGTGTGCAGCCTGGAGCAGGTCTACTTCCAGCAGCACCAGCGCTACTTCGACCCGGCCGATACCACCCTGGGCATGCCAGCCTACTGGCTCAGGGGTTTTCACTGGGAATCGCGGGCTGGCCGCCACAGTTTCTGGGTCCTGGTGCGCGCTGATCTGGACGGGGACGGGGAGGAGGGGATCTGGAGAGTGGACGAGCAGTCCCGGCAGGGACTGGTGCTGGTGGAGGACTAGGAGCGCGCGTGCAACCGGGCGGTAGTGGTCTGCCCCGGCGCATAGGAGCCGATCACCCGCAGCCACCGGGCCTGCCCCTGCGCTTCCTCGACTGCCGCCTTCAGGACCGGCGCCGCCGCGTCTCCGCTCACCTCCAGATAGCAGCGGTACTCCCAGGGATAGCCCAGGCGTTTGCGCAATTCCACCTTGAGCACTTCCAGCCGCCGATTGGTGAAACTGGAGAGGATGCGGGGCAGGGCCCGGGCCGTGTAGTCCAGGTCGAGGACCAGCGTGCTCTTGCGCGGGCCTTCCCCGGCGGGCGCGGGCCAGTGGCTGAGCACCAGAAAGCGGGTGTAGTTGCGCTGGTCGGTCTGGATGTTCTCGGCCAGGACCGCCATCCCGTGGTCGATGGCCGCCTGCGCCGAAGCGATGGCCGCCTCGTCCCGCCGGCCCCTTTCCTTGATCATCTTCACTGCCCCAGCCGTGTCGTAGACCTCCTGGGCCTGGGCCCCCTTCAGGGTGTGCAGGTACTCATGGCACTGGGCCAGGGCCTGGGGATGGGAGTAGACGCGCCGCACCTCCTCCAGCCGGGTGCCCGGGTGGGCGATGAGGCAGTGGTCGATGCGCAGCAGGATCTCGCCGGCGATGGGCAGCATGCTCTCGGCCAGCAGTTCCCAGACCGCGTGGACACTGCCGGCCAGGGAGTTCTCGACCGGCGCCATGCCGTAATCGGCCTGCCCCTGGGCCACGGCGGCGAAGAGTTCGGCAAAGGTGGGGCAGGGGAGGATGGCGATGGGGGCGGAGAAGAACTCGTGGGCGGCCAGTTCGCTGTACGAGCCCAGTTCCCCCTGCACCGCCACCCGCATCTCAACTTCGGCAGCAGGCATGCAGGGACTCAGACCGC
>JACPJE010000148.1 GCA_016187725.1 Candidatus Latescibacterota bacterium | reverse complement strand
TTACGGTATAAGTCCCGAGCATCGCGGCCAAAGCGCCGGGGGGAGCGGGCGATTGCGCGGCGGAGCGCAGCCGTGGTATAGTTGCATCCCCGCGCTTCCCCGGACAGCACCTTTTCCGCAATCTGTGTCCCATGCGAAGACTGACCCTTGCCCTATGCTTCCTCTGCTGCGCCGCCACCGCGGTGCTGGGCAAGAGCGCGCCCATGCACGTAGTCAAGCGCGGCGACACCCTGATCAACATCGCCGCCCGCTACCAGCTCAGCGTGCGCCAGTTGCGGCAGTGGAACAACCTGCGCGGCGACCGGCTCGCCGTCGGCCAGCGCCTGGCCCTGGCCAGGCAGAACAACCCGATTGCCTTCCAGCAGTTCCGACCCAAACCGGTCAAAAAGAAGGCGAAAAAGGTCAATGTCGCCCCCAGCAGATCGAGGGAGGTGGACGCCGAACTGCAGGGGCGCTTCAGCACCTGGAGCGATTCGGCCATCGCCCTGTCCCGGCGGCGGGGCGGCTACGCCCTGGTGGTCAACAAGCAGGAGCGCTTCATGGACGTGTACCTGGCCGGGGAGCGCATCTCCCGCCTGCCGGTGGCCATCGGCCACACTGACGCCGAGCAGTTGGTGGACCGCCGGCGGGCCGACGACCACCACCTCAAGGAAGGGCTCTTCCACCTGTCTGAGGTGTCCTGGTCCAGGCGCATCGCCAAGTGGGACTGCGTGTGGATGCGCATCCACACCGTGGAGGCGGCCAAGCGGGACTACGCCGAGGTCTACGGGACGGAAGGCCGGCGGCAGCTGGAGGCCTGGGAGCGGGCCCGGGGGGCCATCCAGACCGACGCGGAGGTACAGGCCTTCAACCGCGCCCATCCCGGAGCGCGCATCTGGCGCGGGCTGGGGGTACATGGGGGCGGATCCGAATACGACTGGACCGAAGGATGCGTGGCCCTGGACCGCAAGAACGTGCGCTGGCTCTACGACCGGCTCACCAAGATGCCCGACAACGGAGTGGGCACCCCCATCGCGGTGGTGAGGTTCTGAGTATCTTTTGTGTCAAGAGCAGACCTCTCGGCCCTGAGCCGGGAGGTTTTTTTGCGAGGAGGGCGCGATGAGACTGACAGTGGGTGGCGATCACGCCGGTTTTCCGATGAAGGGCCCGGTGGTCGAACTGCTGAAAAGCTGGGGGCACCCGGTCGAAGACCTGGGCACGCACTCTCCTGAGCCGGTGGATTTTCCCGACATCGCCCAGGCGGTGTGCGCAGCTATCAAAGAGGGGCGGGCCGAGCGGGGGGTGCTGGTGTGCGGCACCGGAGTGGGGGCCTGCATCGCCGGTAACAAGATCCCCGGCATCCGCGCCGCCCTCTGCCACGACGTCTATTCGGCCCACCAGTGCGTCGAGCACGACGATGTGAACCTGCTCTGTCTGGGGGCCCAGATCATCGGCCTCAAGCTGGCCGAGGAGGTGCTGCGGGCCTTTCTGGATGCCCGCTTCAGCACCGAGGAGCACTTCCGCCGGCGGGTGGCCAAGCTGGCCGAACTGGAGCGCCAGGCCGCCCGCCAGCTGGGGGGCACTGCTTGACAGCAGCGGGCCCGGCTGCTGTTTTATAAGGGATCCGCCACCCCGCCTCCGGTTGCTGGAAAACCCAATGAAAAAAATTGAAGCCTTCATCAAGCCCTTCCGCCTAGACGACGTGAAAAGCGCCCTGGCTGAGGTGCAGATCCTCGGTCTGTCGGTGAGTGAGGTGCGGGGCTTTGGCCGGCAGCGCGGGCACAGCGAGGTCTACCGGGGCGCCGAATACAAGGTGGACTTCATGCCCAAGATCAAGATCGAGGTGGTGGTCGCCGACGCTGACATGGAGCGGGCGGTGGGCGCTATCCTCAAAGGGGCCAAAACCGGGCAGACCGGAGACGGCAAGATCTTCGTCTCCGAGGTAGTGGAGGCCATCCGCATCCGCACGGGCGAGACCGGAGAAAACGCCCTCTAGCGGAGGGACCGGTCCCATGCTTGAGGATCAGGAACTCGAACGCCTGGCCGCGGAGGCCCTGACCTGCGATCCGGCCCAGGCTTTCGAGCCGCTGAGTCGGCTGGGCTTTTGCGACCCGGAGCGCGCCTCGCAGGCGCTGGACCGGCTGGCCGGCGAAGCGCCTTTCCTGGTGCCCCTGCCGGAACAGGCATTGGTCTCCCTGGCGCGGACCGGGCGGCCCGACCAGGGGCTGCGCCACCTGGAGCGCTTCGTCGAGATCACCGGCTCCCGCCTGTCGCTTTACGCCCGCCTGCGGGAATACCCCCGCCTGGCCGAGTACCTGGTCCAGGTGCTCAGCCACAGCCCTTTCCTCACCGATATCCTGGTCCGCAATCCCGAATACCTCTACTGGCTCTTCGAGGAGACCCCCTTCCTCGAACAGGCCCTCGACAAACAGACCCTCAGCCGGCAGGCCCGCCAGCAGGTCGGGGCGGAACCGGCGCCCGCCCGGCGGCTGGAGGCGCTGCGCCGGTTCCAGCGCCGCGAACTGCTGCGCATCGGGGCCGCCGAAGTGCTGGGGCTCAAGCCAGTGGTCCAGGTGGGCAGGGAACTGGCAGACTTGGCCGACGTGGTCATCGAGTGCGCCCTGGAAGCGGCTGCCGAGGAATTGGGCGCCCGCTATGGCAGGCCCCGCAATGAGCGCGGCCAGTTGGCCCACTTCGGGGTCATCTGCCTGGGCAAGCACGGGGGACAGGAACTCAACTACAGCTCGGACGTGGACCTGCTCTTCGTGTACGACGAGGATGGACAGGCCCGTCCCCCCAGGGGCGGCACCGCGGTGAGCAACGAGGAGTACTTCGCCCGCCTGGGCCGACGCCTGATCCAGCTGCTCACCGAGGTGAGCGCCGAGGGTTTTCTCTACCGGGTGGACATGCGCCTGCGGCCCGAAGGGGAGGTCGGGCCGCTGGTGCGCTCGCTGTCCAGCCTGCGCCTTTACTACGAACTCCACGGCCAGCTGTGGGAGCGGCAGATGCTGATCAAGGCGCGCCTGGCCGCCGGCTCTGCCAGGGTGTGGGCTCGCTTCCGAGAGCTGGTGGCCCCTTTTGTCTATCCGGCCCATTTCCAGGTCAGCCCCCAGGAGGAGATCCGCCGGATCAAGGAGCGCATCGAGAGCCAGATCCGCGACCAGCCGGCCCGCGACAACAACATCAAGCTGCGGGCCGGGGGCATCCGCGACATCGAGTTCATCGTGCAATGCCTGCAGCTGCTCAATGGCCGGGTGGACCCGAAGGTCCGCAGCCACAACACCCTTGAGGCCATCGGCCAGCTGGCCCGCACCGGGGCTCTCTCAGCTCAGGAGGCGGTCCAGCTTCGGGAGGCTTATTGCTTTTTCCGCCGGCTCGAGAACCTCCTGCAGATCGAGGAGGGGCATTCGGTCTACGCCCTGCCCGAGGATCCGGTGGCCGCTCGGGGCCTGGCCTGGTGCCTGGGCCTGGTTGACGGGAGGGCCCTGCAGCAGGAGGTGGAGGGGCACCTGGAGCGGGTGCGGCGGATCTTCGAGAACGTCTTCCACAGCGCTCCCCCGGCCGATGAGGAGTGGGGGTGGCTGCTGGAGGCCGAACCGGGCAACCCCCGGGCCAGGGAGGCCCTGACCAGCCGCGGCTTTGCCGACGGGGAGGCGGCGCACCGCCATCTGGCGGCGCTGGTGCAGGGGGGAATGGTGACCAGTGCGGCCCGCCGGCACCTGGAGGAATTGCTCCCCGAATTGATCGCCTCGTTGAGCCTCTCCGCCGATCCGGACCAGGCCTTGGTGCGCTTTGTCCAGATCGTGGCCGCGTACGGGGCGCCGGGAGGATTCTGCGGCTTGCTCCACGCCTATCCAGCCTTCCGCACCCTGCTGATCGCCATCTGCGGTTCCAGCCCCTTTCTCGCCGAATTGATACGCCGCGATCCGGGTCTGCTCGACGGCCTGGTGAGCCGGCATTTCGAGCCCCAGCCGGACTGGCAAGAGGCCCCGGGCGCCATGCTCCGCCACCGCAACCAGGAATTGCTGCGCATCGGCACCGACGATTTGCTGAGCCTGGCCACTGAGGAGGAGACTTTTCTGCGCCTCACCGAGCTGGCCGAGGAGATCCTCCAGGCCGTCTATGCCCTGGCGTTCAGGCAGGTGGTCAAGCGCCAGGGCCGGCCGCGCACCCGCGGCGGGGAGGCGCGTTTCGCCTGTTTCGCCGGGGGGAAGCTGGGCGGGCGGGAACTGGACTTCGGCTCGGATCTGGACCTCTTCTTCGTGTACGAGGGGGAGGGGCAGACCGGGCGTACCCGCACCGAGAACCATCTCTTCTTCACCGAGCTGGTCCAGGAACTGATCCGCCTGCTCACTGAAGGTGATCTCTATCAGGTGGACACCCGGTTGCGCCCCGAGGGCCGCAACGCGCCGATGGTGATCTCCGCCTCTGCCTATGGCCGGTACCTGGCGCAGCGGGCGGCGCTGTGGGAGCGGCTGGCCCTGAGCCGGGCGCGGCTGGTGGCCGGGGATGCAGCGCTGGGGCGCAAGGTGCAGCGAGCCATCCACCGCTTCGTCTACGGCGGGGAAGTGGATGCCCAGATGGCCCGGGAGGTGCTCCAGATGCGCCTGCGCCTGGAACCGGACCAGCCCGGGCCGGTGGACCTCAAGCGCGGCCCCGGCGGGATTGTGGACATCGAGTTCATTGCGCAGATTCTGGTGCTGAAGCTGGGCAGGACCCAACGGGAGCTGCGGCTGACCAGCACCCGCCAGGTGCTCAACCGGCTGGACCAGACCGGCCAGTTGGAGGAAGCGCAGTTCCTGCTCGACGCGTACGACCGCCTCAGGGGCATCGAAAAAGGGATGCGCCTGGCCAGCGACCAGGCCGACAACATCCTGCCCGAGGGCCGCGGACTGGCGGCCCTGGCGCGCAGCGTGGGACCACCGGGTCCGGAAGCCCTGGTCGCCGAGGTGGAGGAACTGATGCGGCGGACCCGCGGTCTGTTCGACAAGATATTCGCCGCATTTACCGAGGGGAGTTGACAGAGCGATGGCAGCGGTGCAAAAGGCAGCGCGCTGGAGCCAGATCCTCATGGGCCTGGTGTTCCTGCTCTCAGGGGGCGTCAAGATCTGGGAGCCGGTGCTCTTCTTCTGGGAGGCCGTGCCGCACGTGGGGCTCATCGGCCTGGGGGTCTACGCCCGCGAACTGGCCCAGCTGGCCATGCTGCTGGGCGCCCTGGAGTGGGGTCTGGGACTGGCGCTGGTCTGCAACTGGCGCCCCCGCCTGATCCTGCCGGTGGTCAGCGTCCTGATGCTCTTTTTCGTGGTGCTGGCCAGCCTGGCCCTGTACCGGGGGGGAGGGGCGAATTGCGGTTGTTTCGGGGCGCTGATCGAGCGCACTCCGGGGGAGGCCCTGGCCGAGGATCTCGCCATGCTGGGCCTGCTGGTCTTCTCCTGGGCGATCCTGGCCCGCGGCGAACCCAAGGTGTGGGCCCCAGGCCGCTGGGTGGTATTGGGGGGAACGGTACTGGCCCTGGCAGTGACCGGCATCCGGCTGCTGCCCGAACTGGACCGGTTACAGGATTCAGATCTGCGGGCCGGGGTGCGGATCAGCGGACTGAATCTCAAGGGGGTGGATCTGGCGCATGGGACCTACCTGGTGGAACTGTTCAGCCCCAAGTGCGCCCATTGCATGCGTGAGGTGCCCCGGTTGAACGAGTGGAGCCGCACCGAGGAGCTGCCGCCCGTAGTGGCCCTCAACAGTTTTGCCCAGGAATCCGAGGAGTTGAAGGAATTCAGGGACCGGCTGCAACCCCTCTACCCGACGATCACCATCTCCTCCACTGATTTTCTCCGCCTCACCGCCGGCCACGGGTACCCCCGCCTGGCCCTGGTGCGCGAAGGCGAGATCGTGCGGGTGTGGGAGCACAATGCCATGCCCACCATCGACGAGATCAAGGCTGCAGTCGGGTTTTGAGGTTTGTTGTAAGGCGAAATACCACTTGACACCAAATATGGTATTTGGTTATTTTTGCGTTGGATAACTAACGCTGCCAATGCCAGATGACCAGAGGAACTAGCAGGATGGCCCGGCTCGAAGACCTCAGAAGGGGGGCCCGGGTGCGCGGGGTGCTGCCCGAGGGGGCGGTGGCCGTGGTGGATTGCAAGTGGCATGGACCTGCAGGCCTCGAACTTCTCTACCAGGATGAGACCGGCCGGCCGGGCAAGGCCCTGCTCTACCGCGACGCTGAACCTTCGCTGGAGATCCTCGTCCCGGTGGTGGAGCGCGACTTCGGCGCCCATGCCGAACTCTTCCAGCGCGTCCTCCAGGCCTATGGCCTGCGTCTGCTCGCTGCCGAGGGAAGTACGGACCAGGCCCCTGGCGTGAGCGGAGAAGAGGAACGGGCCACCTTCTTCAGCGCCGCCATCGAGCACCTGGGCGGTCAACTGCGCGTCTCAGAGCCCGGATATTGCGAACTGACCCGCCTGCCTCCGGCCCTGGACGGCCATCCCTTTCCCGCGATCCTCACCTTCTCCGCCGCCAACGCCGGCCCCGCCGAATGGCTCCACCCCGGCCATCCCCTGATGCAGGAGGTGGCAGAGCAGGTGCTGGAGCGCTACCGCCAGGTGCTGTCCCAGGGGGCGGTGTGGGGGGAGGACCAGGGGCAGGGGGGGGAAGGGCGGCTGCTCTTCTATCTGGAGCAGGCCATCGAAATCTGCGACCGCCAGGGCGGGCGGCGGGCTTTCTCCAAAAGACTGCAGGCCATCGAGGTCGATGCCAGCGGGCAGGCCAGGCCAGTGGAAGGCAGCCGGCGGTACCGGAGCTTGCAGGAGGTCGAGGAAGCGCTGGCTCAACCCCTGCGCTCGGCGCTGTGGCTGCAGGGGCAGGAAGCAGAGGAAAAAGCTCTCGAGTGTGCCGTGGCCCACACCTTGCCGGCCCATCTCGACCAGGCCAGGCAGGACCTGCAGGCCGCGCAGGGGGGGTTGGAACAGCAGCCAGGGGGACAGGGCAATGACCGTCCTGCGTCGGCCCGGCCCCTGCTGTTGCCTCTGCCTCCGGTGGTGGTGGGGGTGGCGTTGATCATCCCCACAGGGGCGTTGAGCCGGGCCCCGGCCCCGGTCCCAATCCCCGCCCCCGATGCCGGTCTGTGGCAGGGAGTGGTTTTCCCTCCGGTGGCGGCCCAGGGTCCGCCCAGTGCGCCGGTGTCCGGGCTGGCACCCGAAGCAGAGACAGTGCCCGAAGAGACTGGCCCCTTCTTTTCAACCATACCCGGCCTGGTCGAAGAGCGCCGGGCCAGCGCCCCGGCGGCCTGGCAGGTGGTGGCGGGGGAGCGCATGGTCCCGGTGCCGCCCGACCTGCAGGGGGAGTGGGAGGCGCACGTGGCGCGGCTGCGGGCGCTGGGATTGGAAGTCCCCGGTCACCTGCCGTTGGTGCTGCGCAATCCGGTGGACGGCGGGCTGGCAGTGTGGGTCCCGCCCGGTAAGTTCTCGATGGGCGCCGGGGCGGGCAACCGCGACGAGCGGCCGGCACATCTGGTGGACCTGGAGGGCTTTTACCTGGATGTCTGTCCGGTGACCAATGCCCAGTACGCGGCCTTTGTGGCCGCCACCGGGTACCAGCCCCGTCAATGGAAACCCGCCCAGGGCGGGAGGGAATTGGCCGCAGTCAATCTGAGTTGGGAAGAGGCCAGGCTCTACGCGGAGTGGGCGGGGAAACGCCTGCCTACTGAGGCCGAATGGGAGAAGGCCGCCCGCGGGACGGAAGGCAGAATCTACCCCTGGGGCAGCACCTTCGACCCGCGCCGGGCCAGTGTCCTGGGCAACGACTACAACCGGGTCTCACCGGTGGGCCATTTCACCGCCGGGGCCAGTCCCTACGGGGCGCTGGACATGGCGGGCAATGTCTGGGAATGGGTGGCCGATTGGTACGGAGCCGACTACTACGGGCGCAGCCCGGCGCACCATCCCCGCGGCCCCGAGCGGGGCGAACACCGCGTCCTGCGCGGCGGGGCCTGGATCTGCCACCCCCGCTACCTGCGCTGTTCCCAGCGCGAGCACCAGCACCCATCGCATTGCAGCCGTTTCGTGGGGTTCCGCTGCGCGCAATAGCTGGCGTTCCCAAAGCGCGCTTTGCTGGCTGAACTGCCCCACCGCCCTGCCCCCGCAACGCCCCATACGTTGGGGCGTTGCGCCTTCCCACTGCAGTCGTTTCATCGGCTTCCGCTGCGCGCAGTAACCCCTCTACCTCGCCTCTCCCCGGGAAAGGCTTACAGGGTTGGTTTCCCGCCGCGTGTAGTCCCTATTTGCGCAGCACCGATTCGTCGATGGCCGGGTCGGAGATGTTGAGCATGGGCTCCTCGGCCAGGTTGAGCAGGTAGGAGGGGGTTACTTTCCGGCCGCGCGGATCGAGCATCACTTCCATCAAGGGGCGGGTGGGGTAGAGCCGGTTGGCGCCCACCACGCGGCCGATGGCCCCGTTGTTGAGCTTGACCAGGCTGCCCAGGGGGAAGATGGAGACGATGCGGATGAGCGACTTGATCAGGTGGGGGTCGAAGAGTTTGTTGCGCATATCGATGATTTCGTTGAGGGCAGTGTAGACCACCAGCGCCGCCCGGTCCGCCCGCGGATGGGCCATGGCCTCATAGGTGTCGGCCAGACCGATGATGCGGGCGAATTCGTGGATCTCCTCCTCCTTGAGTTTCTGCGGATAGCCGCTGCCGTCGTAGCGCTCGTGTACCTGCGCCACGATGGCCCCCATCCAGGCCAGGTCCGGGCCGAAACCCTCCACGATCCGCTTCGATTCCAGGGTGTGATTGCGCATCACCTCCAGTTGCTGCGGCGTCATCCGGGAGGCCTTGAGGATCTCCTCGGGCAGCTTGAGCATCCCTGTGTCGTGCATCAGCCCGCACAGCCCCACGGCCAGATTGTGACGCTCGTCGTACTCGATCTCCTGCCCCAGGCGCATGGAGAGGATGGCGCCGTTGACCGCCCGCTGGGACCAGGCAAGGCTGGCGCTGGCGGGCGTCTCCTGGGGCGGAGAAGGCTGTTGAGTGAGCAGGCGGTCGGACTGTTCCTGGTTCGAGGTGTTGCTGCGCTGGCGCACGGCTTCGGTGAGCAGTTGATCGCCGTTGGCGAAGCTGCGCAGCGCGCCCTTGACCGCCTTGACCAGCGCGTCGATGGCCAGGGGGGTGCTGTTGAGGGTCGCCTCATAGATCAACTGGGCAGCGGCGATCAGGTTGTTGTACAGATCGAGGGTGGCCTCCTCGTCGATCTGGGGTGGAGGGGCGTTTGCCAGCCAGGGCGCCTGGCCGGTGCGCGGCGCCTGGGACTGGGACTGGGGCTGGGGCATGGGTTGGGGCAGGTTGGCGGGCACCGGGGCGGGGCGAGGCTCTTCGGGCATGGGCACCGCGGCGAAGAGCGGGGTGTCCTGGGTGGCGGCATCGCCCTCAGCCAGCTGCTCCTGGGGGCCGGCGTCGGCAGGCGCAGTACTCTCCCTGCCCAGGGGGGCACTGCGCACCTGCTGGGAGGAGCGCAGCATCTGGCGCGGCTTAAAGCCCATGCGAAAACTCCCTAGACACGGCTGTCCTCCTCGTGGAGGATGAGGCGGTAGGTCAGTTCCTCGTCCACCTGCTGGGCCTGGCGGCTGTAGCCGATGACCAGGCAGATATCGCAGATGTGGTTGAGTTTGCGCGGCACCCCGCCGGAGTACTGGGCGATCAGTTCGACGGCGCCCGGCGAGAAAATGGTTTCCTCGCGGCCGGCCACCTGCAGGCGGTGGGCGATGTAGGCGCCGATCTCCTCCTTTTCGAGGGCCCGCATCACCCCCCGGGCGGAGATGCGTTCGTCGAACTGGGGCTGCTGGCGGATGCGCTCGGAAAGGGCCGGCTGGCCCACTAAAAAGAGGGTCATAAGGAAGGCGTCGTTGAGCTGGAAGTTGAGCAACAGACGCAATTCCTCGAAGATCAGCGGGTCTTCGAGCAATTGCCCTTCGTCGATGACCACCACGGTGTCTCTGCCGGCGGAGAAATTGGCGTAGAGCGCCTCGTTGAGCCGGTGCAGGCGCTGGGCGCGGTTGGGCAGCGGGCCTTCGACTCCCAGTTGGAGCAGCACTTCGCCCAGCAGTTCATCGGGGGTGCGGCAGGGGTTGGTGAGCAGGGCCAGCTCGGTGCGCTCCGGGTTGAAATCCTGGATCAGGGCCCGGGCCATGAGGGTCTTGCCGCAGCCCGATTCGCCGGTGAGCAGGACCGCCCCGCGGTTGCCCTTGAGCGCGTAGAGCAGGCGGGCATAGGTCTCGCCGATGGCCGGCGATTTATAGAGGAAGCGGGGGTCGGGGGTGTTCTCGAAGGGCTTTTCCCGCAGACCCCAGTGCGCTTGATACAAGGCGGAGCACCTCTGCGCGGATATCGGGGCAAATCATTGTAAAAAAATGGTTTATATTACCAAGAATAAAAGTGGCAGCCCCCGTTGTCAAGCGGGAATTCCAGCGCGGGAGAAAAGAAGCTTTTACTGGAGGGGGCAAATTCCTGATAATAGAAGGAGTCGGCATCCAACAAGGAGAGGGATGAGGATGAAAATTACCGAGGTCGAGACCTTTCTGGTCAAGCCGCGCTGGCTCTTTCTCAAGCTGCACACCGACGAGGGCCTGGTGGGCCGGGGCGAACCCATCTTGGAGGGCCGGGCCCTGACCTGCGCGCAGGCCGTGGCCGAATTGAAGCCCTACCTGCTGGGCAAGGACCCGCGCCGGGTGATGCACCACTGGCAGGCCATGTACCGCCACGCCTTTTACCGCGGCGGTCCCATCCTCACCAGCGCCCTTTCGGGGGTGGAGCAGGCCCTGTGGGACCTGGCCGGCAAGGCCGCGGGCATGCCGGTGTACCAGCTGCTGGGCGGCCCATTGCGGGACCGCATCCGCATGTATCGGGGCTGCGGCGGAGGCACCCCCGAGTCAGCGGCCGAGGCGGTGAAGAAGGTCATGGCCGAGGGCTTCACCGCCATCAAGACTGGCCCGGCGGGCGGGCGGCCCGCCCGCATCGTCGAGAACATGGCCTTTGTGCATCGGGCGGTGGAGATCTTCGCGGCCATGCGGGAGGCCGGCGGCAAGGAACTGGACATCGCCGTCGATTTCCACGGCGCCATCTCACCCCAGACTGCCGGGCTGCTGATCAAGGCCCTCGAACCCTACCAGCCTCTGTTCTTCGAGGAGCCTATCCAGTGTCAGGACGTGGAGGGCATGGCCGAATTGGCGCGCAAGACCCACATCCCCATCGCCACCGGCGAGCGCATCTTCACCAAGTGGGGTTTCCGGGAGATCCTAGAGAGAAGGGCGGCCACTATCTTACAACCGGACATCTCCCACGCGGGGGGCATCTTCGAGGGGAGGCTGATCGCCGGCATGGCCGAGAGCTACTACGCGGCCATCGCCCCCCATTGCCCCCTGGGGCCCATCGCCCTGGCGGCCTGCATCCAGCTGGACGCCTCCATCCCCAACTTCCTGGTGCAGGAACACGCCAGCATGGGGGTGGGGTACCTGAAGGAACCTTTTGTGCTCAAGGACGGATACGTGGATTTGCCCACCAAACCGGGGCTGGGCATCGAACTGGACGAGGCGCTGATGGCCGACAAGATCGGCCACGACTGGAAGAATCCCGAGACCTATCACCCCGACGACGGCACCGCCATCGACTGGTAGGATGAAGCGATCCATGACCATAGCTCAAGGCACCAAGCGAGTTACCCACAGCGGCGTCGATGGCACCGCCATCGACTGGTAGGAGGGGGGAGGATGCGTTTCGACGCGTACGATCCGGGCGAATTCTACGACGAGTTGTTCGCCGCCAGGGGTCAGCCCCGTCCGGGGGCGGAGCTGCTGATCCAGCGCCTCGCCTCCCTCTCCGAGGGCGAACTCCAGCGCCGCCAGCAGGCCGCGGAGCGGGCCTTCCTGAACAAGGGCATCACCTTCAATGTCTACGGCAGCGAGGAAGGCATCGAGAAGGTGTGGCCCTTCGACATCATTCCTCGGATCGTGGGAGCTGCGGACTGGCAGCTGATCGAGCGCGGGCTGGAGCAGCGTCTCCGCGCCCTGAACCTGTTCATCGGCGATATCTACCACCAGCGGGCCATTGTCCGTGAGGGGATCATCCCCGGGCAGGTCATCGACTCGGCCAAGGGCTATCTGAAAGCCTGCGCCGGGCTCAAGCCGCCCCACGGGCTGTGGTGCCACATCGCCGGCATCGACCTGGTGCGCGACGGGGACGGGCAGTTCTACGTCCTCGAAGACAACCTGCGCTGTCCCTCGGGGGTCTCCTACGTGCTGGAGAACCGGCGCATCCTCAAGCGGATGTTCCCCCAGGTCTTCGAGGCCCTGCAGGTGCGCCCGGTAGACGACTACCCTGGCCGGCTGCTGGCCACCCTCCAGAGCCTGGCTCCCGGGTACGTGGCAGACCCCACCGTGGTCCTGCTCACCCCGGGGATCTACAATTCGGCTTACTTCGAGCACTCCTTCCTGGCCCAGCAGATGGGCATCGAACTGGTCGAGGGGAGCGACCTGGTGGTGGTCGATGGCGCGGTCTGCATGCGCACCACCAGGGGGTTCGAGCGGGTGGACGTCATCTACCGGCGCATCGACGACGATTTCCTCGACCCCCTGGCCTTCAGGCCAGACTCGATGCTGGGGGTGGCCGGCCTGATGGAGCTCTACCAGGCCGGCCGGGTGGCCATCGCCAATGCCCCGGGCACCGGGATAGCCGACGACAAGGTGGTCTATGCCTATGTGCCCAAGATCATCAAGTACTATCTGGGCGAGGAGATCCTGCTGCCCAATGTCCCGACCTACGGGTGCTGGGACGACCAGGAGCGCGCCTACGTCCTCGACCACCTGGACCAGCTGGTGGTCAAGGCGGCCAACGAATCGGGGGGGTATGGGATGCTGATCGGCCCCCATGCCACGGCCGAAGAGCGGCGGGAATTCGCCGGCCGCATCCAGGCCGATCCGCGCAACTACATCGCCCAGCCCACCCTGGCCCTTTCCCGGGTCCCGGTGCTGGTGGAGGACCATTTCGAGGGCCGCCACGTAGATCTGAGACCTTTTGTGCTGTGCGGCGAGGAGATCTACATCGTGCCCGGCGGGCTGACCCGGGTGGCCCTCAAG
Source organism: Candidatus Latescibacterota bacterium (assembly GCA_016187725.1). Classification (GTDB taxonomy): domain Bacteria; phylum Latescibacterota; class UBA2968; order UBA8231; family UBA8231; genus SICG01. Next base: position 7,683 of record JACPJE010000148.1, on the reverse strand, counting down.
CGGGGGTCCCTGGTGGTCAACTCCTCCCAGGGAGGGGGCAGCAAGGACACCTGGGTGCTCCACGCCGGGGCGGACCAGGCGCAGGGAGCATAGGCCGCAGATGCTGAGCAGGGTCGCCGAAGCCATCTACTGGATGAACCGCTATATCGAGCGGGCCGAAAACGTCGCCCGCTTCATCCACGTCAACCTGCACCTGGTGCTCGACCTGGGCGCGGTGACGGGCGAGCAGTGGGAGCCGCTGGTGTGGGTGACGGGGGACCACCAGGCCTTTGCCGAACGCTGCGGGACGGCCACCCGGGAGCAGGTGATCGACTTCCTCACCTTTGACCAGGACAACCCCAACTCCATCCTCTCCTGTCTGTTCCGGGCCAGGGAGAACGCCCGCTCGGTGCGCGAGATCATCTCCTCGGAGATGTGGGAGCAGATCAACCGCTTTTACCTGTTGGTGAAGGGGGCGGCCAGGGAGCGGGCGCTGGAGACCCCGCACGACTTCTTCACCGAGATCAAGATGGCCAGCCACCTCTACGGGGGCATCGCCGATTCGACCATGTCGCGCGGGGAGGGCTGGCATCTAGGCCGGCTCGGCGGGTTGCTCGAACGGGCCGACAAGACCTCGCGCATCCTCGACGTCAAGTATTTCATCCTCCTGCCCGACCCGGCGGACGTGGGCACCCCGGTGGACAACGTCCAGTGGGCGGCCCTGCTCAGGTCGGCCAGCGCCTTCGAGATGTACCGCAAGCGTTTCGGCCTGATCGCCCCTGAGCGGATCGCCGACTTTCTGATCCTCGACCGGGAATTCCCCCGCGCCATCCACCACTGCCTGATCGAGGGGGAGGAATCCCTGCGCACCCTCACTGGCTCGGCGGCGGGCACCTTTCACAACGAGGCCGAGCAGGAGCTGGGCCGGCTGCGCGCCGAGTTGAGCTACGCCCAGATCGAGGAAGTGATCGCCGTGGGCCTCCACGAGTTCCTAGACGACCTCCAGCTCCGGCTCAACCGCATCGATATGGCCATCTTCTCCACCTTTTTCGCCCTGCGCCCTTTGGCAGGAGCCAAAACCTAAACCGGGAACACCGATGAGTTTCTGTCTGGGCATGAAGGTGGCGGAGGGCCTGATCGGCATCGCCGACACCCGCGTGACCTCGGGCACCGAACACAGCACCGCGCGCAAGGTGTCCATCCACCAGAACGGCCGGCACTCCATGTTCGTGATGACCTCGGGCCTGCGTTCGGTGCGCGACAAGGCGATCACTTACTTTGAGGAGGTGATCCAGGAGAGCGACCAGCACTTTGACAAACTCTACAAGGCGGTCAACGCCTTTGCCCAGCAGATCCGGCGCACGGCCAAGGAGGACAAGCAGGCCCTGGTAGAAAGCGGCCTGCCCTTCAACCTCCACGCCCTGGTGGGCGGGCAGCTGGAGAACGACGGGGAGCACAAGCTCTACCTGCTCTATCCGCAGGCCAACTGGGTGGAGATCGGCCCCGGCACCCCCTACTACATCATCGGCGAGACCGGGTACGGCAAACCCCTGCTCGACCGGGCCCTGAGCTACGACACCCCCATGGAGCTGGCCCTCAAGATCGGGTACCTGGCCTTTGACGCCACCCGGACCAGCGCCACGGACGTGGATTTCCCCCTGGATATCGTGGTCTACCGGCGGGACACCTTTGCGCTGGTGGAGCACTGCTACGAGCGCGAGGCTCTGATCGCCACCTCCGACTGGTGGCAGGAGCACCTGCGCCTGCTGGTCGATCAGGCGCCGGCGGGGTGGATAGCGGAAGTGTTCTCCAGAAAGCCCAGCGCGGCGGGGCGTCTGGCGGTAAAACCCGCTGCCTCCTGAAGCAGAGGGCGCATGCTCTTTGAGATCGCGCACACCACCCGCTTCACCTACGACCGGCCGGTCTTTCTGGAGCCCCACACCCTGCGCCTGCGGCCCCGCGGCGACGGGGTGCAGCGGCTCAGCCGTTTCGCCCTGGAGGTGTGCCCGCAGCCGGCAGGGTCCTCCCAGTGCCTGGAGTTGGACGGCAACGCGGCAGTGCGCCTGTGGTTCGAGGGCGAACACCGCTCCCTGACCCTCACCGCGGAGTCGGCGGTGGAGACGGCGGAGCGCAACCCCTTCGACTTTTTCCTGGAGCCCGCTGCCCTCCAATTGCCCCTGCGCTGTGAGGGCAGCATGGCCGGGCTCCTGGAACCCTACCGCACCCCGCGCAGTGCGGAGGGCGAGGTGGCGGGCCTGGCCCGCCGCCTCGCCCGGGAGGCCAGCGGCCGCACCCTGCCCTTTCTCAGCGCGCTGAACACCCAGATCCACCAGACCTGCGCCCAGGTCTTCCGCGCCGATGGCGATCCTCTGCCTCCAGACCGTACCTTATCCCAGCGCCAGGGTGCCTGCCGCGACCTGGCCGTCCTCTTCATGGAGGCCTGCCGCTGCATGGGGATCCCCGCCCGTTTTGTGAGCGGGTACCAGGCGGACGCCCCGGAAGAGGAGAAACAGTATCTCCACGCCTGGGCCGAGGTCTATCTGCCGGGGGCGGGTTGGCGCGGGTACGACCCGACCCGAGGATTGTCGGTGGCAGACCGTCACGTGGCCCTGGCCGCCGGCCCCAGCCACGTCCTGGCCAGGCCCACGGAGGGGAGCTTCCGCGGCACCGGCGCGGCTTCGCGCATGGAGGCACAGATCTCGATCCAGACCCGCAGCACACCGAGCAGCAGCAGCGAGAAAACTAGCCCAAAGGAGCGTGCCCAATGACCACCCTAGCCCAAGATACCAAACTGGCCATCCACGGCGGACCCAAGGCCGTGCAGCGCGAGGCCGGCGACGTGTTCAGCTGGCCCCTCATCACCCGGGAGGACGAAGAGGCCGTGCTGGAGGTGCTGCGCCGGGGCGCCATGTCCGCCACGGACGTGACCCGCAAGTTCGAGGAGGACCTGAGCCAGTGGTTCGGTCTCAAATACGCCCTGTGCCACAACACCGGCACCGCGGCCATCCAGGCGGCCATGTACGCCTGCGGGGTGCGCACCGGCGACGAGGTGATCTGCCAGAGCCTGACCTACTGGGGCTCAGTCCTGCAGGTGTTCTCGCTGGGGGGGACGGTGGTCTTCGGCGAGACCCATCCCCGCACCCTCACCCTGGACCCGGGGGACGTGGAGCACCGCATCACCCCCCGCACCCGGGCCATCATCGCCGTCCATTATTGCGGCCACCCCACGGACATGGACCCGATCATGGAGATCGCCCAGCGGCGGGGGATCAAGGTGATCGAGGATGTCTCTCACGCCCAGGGCGCGCTGTACAAAGGCCGGCTGCTGGGGACCATCGGCCACGTGGGCGCCATGTCCATCATGTCGGGCAAGTCCCTGGCCTGCGGCGAGGGCGGCTTTTTGGTGACCGATGACCAGGAGATCTACCAGCGGGCCGCGGCCTTTGGCCACTACGAGCGGGGCGCCGAATTGCAGCACCCCGACCTCAAGCCCTTTGCCGGCATGCCCCTGGGGGGATACAAGTACCGGATGCACCAGCTCTCTTCGGCAGTGGGGCGGGTGCAGCTGCGGCACTACCGGGAGCGCATGGGGGAGATCCAGCAGGCCATGAACTACTTCTGGGACCTGCTCGAAGAGGTACCCGGCCTCCGGGCCCACCGGCCCCCTAAGGACTCGGGCAGCACCATGGGGGGGTGGTACGCGGCCCACGGGATCTACGTGCCCGAGGAACTGGGGGGCCTGCCCATCGCCCGCTTCTGCGAGGCCGTGCGGGCCGAAGGTGTGCCAGCCTGCAATCCGGGGGCCAATCCGCTGATGCACCTGCATCCGGTGCTCAATGAGGCCGATGTGTACGGCCAGGGCAAACCCACCCGCATCGCCCACAGTGACCGCGACCTGCGCCAGCCCAAGGGCAGCCTGCCAATCAGCGAGAGCCTGCCCGAGCGCTGTTACTGGATCCCCTGGTTCAAGCGCTTCAGGCCCGAACTGATCGAGGAATACGCCCTGGCCTTCCGCAAGGTGGCCGAAGAGGCCGGGGAGTTGGGCTGAGCCATGGGCGATCCCGAACTCTTCCGCTTTCCGGGGATGTTCGGAGGGATCACTGCGCTGTTCAAGGTCTACAAATCGGCGCGGTTGGGAAAGCCGGTGAAGGTGGCGCGCTAGGCATGGATTTAGAGCCTATCCGAAAACCCCGTTTGGGCTGCGCCGCTTTCGCTCGGGCTCGCCATCAAAGCAGGTTTCCGGGTAGGCTCTTAGGGCCTTTCCTCCGCCATCTGCGCCTGCATTTCCAGCTCGTTCTGGCCCCGGTATTTCTCCTGGGATTTGCGCAGGCCGGGGGCGAGCTGGACGGGTCCTTCCTGGTCCTGTTTCTCCTCCTGCACGTGGGGTTGTACGGCGGGATGACCGCGTACAACAGCTACTACGACCAGGACGCCGGACCGGTGGGCGGGATGAAACACCCCCCGCCGGCGGGTCGGCTGGAGCACTGGGGCGGCCTGGGTTTGGCCGTATCGGCGGTGGCGTTCATGGGATGGTGGGGCTGGCGCGTGGCCGGCCTGGGCCTGTTCATGCTGGTGCTGGGGGTGGCCTATTCCCATCCGCGCTGGCGCTGGAAGGCACGCCCCCTGGCCAGCCTGTTGACCGTGACCGTGGGACAGGGGCTGGCGCCCTTTTTCATGGGCGCGCTGGCAGCGCCCGGTGGGCGGACAGCGGGGTGGGAGCTATGGCTGCTTTCCCTGGTTTCGGCCCTCTTCATCACTGGGATCTACCCCCTGACCCAGGTCTACCAGATCGAGGAGGATCGCCGGCGGGGGGATTTTACCTTTGCGGTGCACTATGGCCCGGAGCGGGTCTTCCAGACCGCGCGCGGGTTGGTGGGGGCCGGGATGGGGTTGTTGGGGGCAGTGGTGTTCGCCGGCGCGGTGTTCAGGCCCTTCTGGGTCTGGGTGCTGCCCGCAGGGTACGCGGCCTTCTGGTGGGCGATCCGCGCCTGGCGCCAGCGCTTTGCCCGCCAGACTCCGCACCAGAACCACGACTGGGCCCTGGGGGTCTGCACGGGAGCCTCGGGCCTGTTCTGGATCTTCCTCGGCGTAGAATTCGCGAGATAAGAGCTTGCCGTCCAAGGGCACCATCCTCTGGAGCATAGGCACTGCCCTGCCGGCCCACCGGATCAGCCAGGAGCAGGCCTGCCTTTTCATGGCGGCCTGCTTTCCCAAGGACAGAGTGCTGGCGCGGCGCCTGCGCTACCTGTACCGCCGCTCGCAGATCCAGTTCCGCCACACCTGCGGTGCCGAGTTCACCGGGATGCCTGGGGACCTGGCCGGGGAGGCCGGGACTGCGCAGCGGATGGCAGTCTACGAAAAGCAGGCCGCGCCCCTGGCTGAAGCCGCTGCCCGCCAGGCCCTGCAGGATCTTTTCCAGCCTGATGAAATCACCCACCTCATCGCGGTGACCTGCACCGGGTTCTTTGCCCCAGGGCCTGAGCTGGTCCTGGTCGAAAGGCTGGGGTTGCGGCGGGAGGTGCGGCGGCTGCAGATCGGCTTCATGGGCTGCCAGGCCGCCCTCCAGGGATTGCAGATGGCGGATGCCATCTGCCGCAGCGACGCGGCGGCCGTGGTTCTGCTGGTGTGCGTGGAGCTGTGCACCCTGCATTTCTGCCGCACCCCCACCGAGGAAAACCTGGTGGTCAACAGTCTCTTTGCGGATGGGGCGGCCGCCGCGCTGCTCAGCGCCCCTGGCCGCCGGCAGGGCAGGGGGCTGTGCGCCTTGGAAGGCTTCGCCTCCTACGTGGTGCCCCACACTCCGGAACTCCTGTCCTGGCGTATCGGCGATCAGGGATTCAGGATGGGGCTGGACGTCGCCGTGCCCAGGGCCGTGGGCCGGGCAGTGCCGGCTTTTGTGGAGGGATTGCTGGCGGCCGGGGATTGGGTGCAGGACCAGGTGGACTTTTGGGCGGTACACCCCGGGGGCCGCGCCATCCTGGAGGCGGTCGAGCGGGCCCTGGCCCTGCCCGGCGATGCGTTGGAGCCGGCCCGCGCAGTGTTGCGCGAGTACGGCAACATGTCCTCGCCCACCCTGCTCTTTGTGCTGGACCGCATCCTGGCGCAGGGCAGGCCCGGGCGCGGGGTGGCCCTCTCCTTTGGCCCGGGTCTGAGCCTGGAAGGGATGCGTTGGCGCCGGGGGAATAGTGGTTGACTGGGGCCGGCGCGGAGAGGGCACCGAGTACATGGACGGGGCCGGGGCGACGGGGGAGGACCTGGAGCGGGCCTTGGTGGAGTTGAGCTGGATCAACCGTTTCCTGGGTGGCGAGCGGGCGACGCTGGGGGCTTTCAGAAAGATGGGGTTGAAGGGGAGTGTCGAGGTGCTGGATGTGGGCACGGGCGCTGCCGATATCCCGGTGGCGCTGGTGAAATGGGGGCGTTCCATAGGCGTGGAGATCCGGGTGGTGGCCGTGGATTTCAATCCGGTGGTCTGCGCCTGGGCTGCCCGTCACACCCGGCCTTTTCCCGAGATCGAGGTGCGCCAGGGGGATGCCTTTGCCCTGCCCTTTGCCCCGGGCAGTTTCGACTACGTCCACGGCGCCCTGTTTCTGCATCACTTTCCTCAGCCCATGGCGGCCCGGCTCCTGCAGCTGCTCTTCGGGCTGTGCCGGCGCGGCCTGGTCATCAACGATCTCCACCGCCACCCGCTCTCCTTCTACCCGGTGAAATGGGGCACAGCCCTATTATCTAGGAGCCGGATGGTGCAGCACGACGGCCCGCAGAGCGTGCTGCGGGGTTTTGCCCGGGGGGAAGTGGAGGAACTGGCCCGGCAGAGCGGGGTGCCGCTTTCCCTGCAGTGGCGCTGGGCCTTCCGGTGGGTGATGACGGCCTGCAAATAGCCTGACTGCGCGATTGGAGCGCGATGGATTGCGATGTGCTGGTCATAGGCGCTGGCCCCGGGGGGTGTGCGGCAGCCCTCGCCCTGAGCCGGGCCGGCTGGAAAGTGGTGCTGGCCGAGCGCCGACACTACCCGGCGGACAAGCTCTGCGGGGAGTTCCTCTCCCCGGAGGGCGTGGAGAGCCTGGAGCGTTTGGGGTTGGGTGAGGTGCTGGGGGTTTTTCCCCGCATCGGGGAGGTGCTGGTCAGCAGCGTTTCCGGGCAGTACTGGCAGGCTCCCCTGCCCACTGCCGGGGTGGGCAGCAGCCGGCGCCGGCTGGACGCGCTGCTCCTGGACTGTTGCGCTGCCGCGGGGGTGGAGGTGGTGCAGGGGGTGAAGGTCCGCCGGGTGGAGGGGAACTTTGAAGAGGGATTCAGAACCGCACTCAAGGGCGCGCTTTTGCGGGCGCGGCTGGTGGTGGGGGCCTGGGGCAAGCAGGGAGGGATGAAAGATCAGGTGAGGAAAAAGGGGCAGTTGATGGCCCTGAAGGTACACGCGTGCGGACAGCGGCCCGGAGTGGAACTGCACAGCTTCCCCGGCGGGTACGCCGGGCTGTGCCAGGTGGAGGAGGGCGAGGTGAATCTGTGTCTGCTGACCGGGGTCGATGTTTTTCGCCGGGTTGGCGGCGATTGCCGGAGGTTCAGCACTGAAGTCATGGCAAAGAATCCGCTGTTGGCCGACAGGTTGGCGGAATTATCTCCGGACTGGGACCAGGCCTTGACCGCGGCCAATCTGTGCTTTGGCCCGGTGGCGCTCCAGGTGGACGGCACCCTGCTGGTGGGGGCCGC
>JACPJE010000180.1 GCA_016187725.1 Candidatus Latescibacterota bacterium | reverse complement strand
GTGACCGTGGAGGGGCAGGTGCTGCGCGTCGGGCCGGGGGACGCGGTGGTGACCCCCGCCGACGCCAAGCACAAGTTCAAGACCTTTGACCAGACCCTGGGCATGTGGCTGATGGTGGCCCCCAACTTGGTGCCCAGCCACACCTTCTACAAACAGTTGGAAGACGGCTTCTGGGAGCGGCTGCCGCCCAAGGCCTGAGTTACAAATCCTCTTCGCGCAGCTCGCCGCCCACCACGCGGAAGCGCACTGCCCGGTGCACCTCTTCGAGGTTGATCTGGTGGCTGCCCAGGCGGATATTGACCCCGGGGTAGATCCGGTCCCGCACCCGGATCTCCAGCTCGCCCACCTTGTTGATCTGCTCCTCGATGATCTGCAGTTCGTTCAGCACCTGTTGGTGCAATTGGGCCAGCCGGCCCAGCTGGCGGGTGTAGTGGAGCAGCACCTTGCGGCGCTGCTCGGAGGCGGCCTGGAGGAGGCTGCGGATCTGCACCGGATCGATGCGGGAGATGCCGATGCGTTCCAGCAACTGGGCCATCTGCCTGCTGCTCTGCTCCAGGAAGCGCTGCATGCGGTCCAGTTTCTCGGCCTGCTCCTCAGTCACGCCCACCGCCATGTTGGTGCCCACTGCCAGCGAGGTCAGGGCACCCTCGGGCGAGCCGGCCACGCTCAGGTCGATGCGCCGCAGGGCCCAGACCTGCCCGCCCACCACGGTCCCCGCTTCCTCTCCGCGGCCGGAGATCATCACCCGGTTGCCCGCCCGCAGCCGGCCGCGGTTGACGCGCTCCACCAGGATGTTGCGGCCGGCGGCCATGGTGGCGTCCTCGACGAAGAGGGCCTGCACGCTGCCCTGGGCCACCACCTTGGTCCGCCGCCCGAGCACCCCACCGCCGATGGAGATGCTTCCCCGCGTGGCCACCACGCAGCCCTCCTCGACCTGTCCGCCGATGAGGATATCGCCGGTGGCCTTGACCGAGAAACCCCGCTGCACCGAGCCCGCCACGGACACGTCGCCCTGGAACTGCAGATTGCCGGTGGTCAGGCCCACGTCCTTGTCGATGGACAACAGGGGGGTGGAGGAGACGGACAACTCGTCGTTGGCCAGTTTAAGGGTGCCGGCGGCCGTGGCGATGAAACATTCCACCTCGCCATCCCGCTCCACGCGCACGCCCTTGCCCGCCTTCACCCGGTGACTGGTATCCGCCGGAGGCAGCACCGGGCGTCCCTTCACGTCCCGGCCCGGCGTCCCCGGCTTGTAGGGCGTGCGCCGGGCCACCATCTGGTCTGGCTGCACGGCTTCGGCAAAGGCCACCAGCGACCTGCCCTTGGAGGAGGATTTGGCCAGGATTTCCAGCTGGGCTTCCTGCCCGGGATCTGGAGACGTACCCTGGGCGACGATGTACATGCCGCGCTTGCAGGTCCCCCTGCGCACCAGGTTGGCCAGCTGCCCGATGCGCTCTTCGGCGATCCCGGCCACCACCCCCTGATCCTGGAGACACTGGAGGATCATCTCCGCGCTCACGGCGTGCGGCTGCCGGTCGAGCACCACCCAGTAGGCGTGCAACTCGTCTGCGGGCAGGTGGATGGGCGAAACGACGGACAGCTGGTTCTCCACCATGCAGAGATACCCGTACCCCTCTGTCTGCCACTCGCCGGGCGGGACGGAGACGATCCCGGGCCCGGGATACACCTGGCTCTGAGCCAGGGTCAGCGGCGGGTGCAGGGGCCGGCCGAAGACATCCTGTCCAGGAGCGCCCGGCTCTTCCACCGCAAAGCGGCCCACCACCTGGCCGGGCAGCGCGGCCAGCGCATGGCTCTCCTCCAGGCGACCCCGGTCGACGGCATCGGGGAGCAGCAAGTGCAGCAGATCGACGGAAATCTTGTGCAGCTCAGCGGCCTCGAGGACCTGCTCCAGCTGGCCGGGCTGGCAGAAGGCCAGCCTGGTCGCCCGGGCCGGGACCGGAGCCTGCCCGCGGCTCACCTCGATCCAGACCGGCGAGGTCTCGTCTCCCTGCTCGATGCGGATCTCCTGCAGTCCGTGCCCCCTGAGCAGTTCGGTCACTTCCTCGATCGCTTCCTCGGCGGGCATCCCCAGCAGGCAGGCCCTCAACCCGTCCTGGCTGATGGCCACCTCTATGCCCTTCAGCCCGATGCGGTAGTAAAGCGCCCCCTGCGCCCCCCCGGCCTGGGACCCGGTGACAAAAAGGGAAAGCGACCGATGGGACTCGCCCAGAGCCTGGGCGATCCAGCGCCGCTGCAATGCCTCCTTATCTGCTTGGGTGTTTTCGCCTGCCACGCCCGGCAATACCTTTCTCAGTTCGGAATACGGTGAAGCCCGTATCTAGAGCAGACGGAAGTTCAGGCCACCCGGTTTTGTTCCAGCAGCGGAAATCCGCCCAGGGGGGCATTGACGATCACCCGGGCCTGGGAGCCCAACTCGGTCCGGGCCTGGCCAAAGGCCTCGGCAAAGGAACCGAAGCCCCGGGCAAACCCATAAGAAAGGGCCTGTTCGGGGTCCAGGTCGCTCACCAGGAAGGTGCGCCGGCGTTCGATGGCGCGGCGGTGGCTCCAGGCCATGCAGGTGGAGCGGGCCTCCCCTTCCCGCCGGCTGAGGATCTGGGCCAGACGCGGCAGGGAGCACTGCATGAGCCGGAACCGGGCCACCAGGTCCAACTGGTGGGCCTCGCCCGAGCGCACCTGATCGCCGCTGTCCTCCATCCAGGCATCGGTGGAGTCCAGGGTCTGCTGCAGGGCCCGGGCCTCAGACCAGCCCGAGGGGTCTGGCTGCTGGTGGGCCGAGATCAGGGCGATGACGATCCCCCCCTCGCGGGTGGCCTGCTGGGCGGCCTCGATGTGCATGTAGAGGCTGCCCAGATTCGGGCTGGTGCCTATGCCTAGTATATAAATATCCCCCGGCTCCACCAGGGTCATGGCCTGCTGCTGGCAGTATTTCACCGCCACCGGCCACTCCTCGCGGTGGTACCCGGCAAAGGCCGTGTTGGCGGTGAAATCGACCTTCAGGTCAAAGCCGGCCAGGTCCCCGGCATCCTGCACGTCCTCGCGCTGGGGATTGCCCGGCCCCCAGCCGGCGATGGAGCGGTCCATCAGCACATAGGCGTGGTTGTGGCGGATGGTGTCGCGGCCCGCGGCCCCGGGCAGGACAATGCCCGCCCCGCCGTGGAAGCCGAAAAGCGAAGGCGAACAGCCTCCCACCCCCAGGGCGAAGTCAGCCTCGGCCAATTCCTTGTTGACCCACACCGGGGTGCCTATCTTGGTGGTGCCCACAAATCTCAGGCCCTCTTCCCTGCCGGGGTGGTGCTCCACGTAGCGCACCCGCCGCAGCCACTCCTCCCCCAGGTGCTCGGCCGCCCCGGCATGGCCGTGCATGCCGGCAGCGTGGACCACGGTGATGTGGGAATCGGGCACGCCGGCCCGGTTGAGTTCGTCGAGGAGATAGGGCCCTATATTGTGGGGGGGCCCCATCAGGCGGTCCATGGTGTCGGTGATCAGCAGGGCCACCTTGTCCCCGGACTTGAGAGCCTCCTTGAGCGGCCTAGAGCCGATGGGCTGCTCCAGGGCGCGCTGGACCAGTTGGCGGGGCTCGCCCAACTCAGGCAGCTTGGGGGCCTGGATGCGGGCCTGGAGCTGTTGATCGGGAATCTCCAGGCCCAGCGGACCCTGGGTCCAGGAAATCTGGCAGGTGGCCATCCGCACCTCCGGAGGTTGAAAATCCAAAAATTCGGCTTAAACTACGCACTTTCCCCCACTGGCGTCAACAGGAAATCGATGAGATACCGCAGCTTTGCCCGGATCGGCTGGCAGATCAACGCCGTGAGCCTGGGCGGGGCGTACCTGATGGGCCCCGATCCGGACCAGGCCCTGGGAAATACCGGCGCACTGGTCCGCCGCGCCTGAACGCCGGAGAACAGGAGGAACTGGTCGAGGTGTTAGGACATTTTACCACCGTCACCGTTTGACCATCCGCAGTTGAACGCGGCGGTGGATTGGCGTACACTATCTGGTGCCCTTCGCTTCACTCCCGCAGGAGTTAGCCCATGACTGTCAGCACGGATCTGGCCATTGCCTACCACCGGGACGGCTTCGTCACCGGCCTGGACCTGTTTTCCCCTGCCGAGATCGCCCAGTACCGCGCCTGCTTTGACCAACTCGAGGCCCGCGAGGGCCGCGAGAAATGCCAGATCGGCCTGATCAACTGGCACTTCAAGGAGGAGTTCATCTGGCAGATGGCCACCGATCCCCGGCTTCTCGACCTGATCAAGCAGGTGATGGGCGAGGACGTGTTGCTCCTGGCCACCCACTTCTTCTGCAAATATCCCGATCAGGAGGGCAAGAAATTTGTGGCTTGGCACCAGGACATCACCTACTGGGGCCTGGAGCCGCCCCTCGCCCACACCGCCTGGATCGCGGTGGACGACAGCGATATCGCCAACGGCTGCATGCAGGCGATCCCAGGCACTCACAAGAGGGGCATCGCCCCGCACGCCAAGTCGGCGCGCGCGGGCAACCTGCTCAGCATCAACCAGGAAATCCCCGACGAGCATGTCGACAAGAGCAAGGTGGTGCCCCTGGAACTCAAGGCCGGCCAGCTGTCCCTCCACGAAGGCCAGCTCTACCACGCCAGCCACCCCAACACCTCGCCGCGGCGGCGCTGCGGCCTGACCGTGCGCTTCATCCCGCCTGAGGCCAGGCAGGTGATGCTCAACTCCACCGGCCAGCAGTGGCAGCCCCTGCTCATGCGCGGGGCCGACCGCTACCACCACTACCCAGAGACCCCGGCTCCCTTCGCCCGCGCGTAAAGTCGCCCGAGGGCCAGGTCCTGCGGGGCCAGGCGCAGGGCAGCGGCCAGGGCGGCCCGCGCCCGCTCCTCCTGTCCCAGGGCCTGGGCGGCCAGCCCAGCCACCACCCACCCCTGCAGTTCGGCGGGTTGCTCCCTTTGGCGTTGCTCGGCGGCGGCCAGGATCGCCCCCAGCACCGCCCCGGCCTCGGCCCCCTGTCCCAGGCGCAACCGGCACAACTCGACGTAGGTCCGCTCCAGCGAGGGGATCGGATGGTGGGTCTCGGCCAGGGCCTGTCGCCAGTGGCCGCAGGCCCCCGCCTCGTCCCCCGCCGCCCGGGTGGCCAGCCCGGCCCAGTAGCGGATCGGCGCGTCTGCAGACCGGTAAGACGGTCCCACCCCCAGGGAGACCGGGTATTCGAGGGCCTGCTCGAAAGCCTGGCGAGCCCCGGCGAAATCCCCCTGGTCCATCAGTGTTTCACCCCGGCCCATGTGAGCTTCCACATAGACCCGGCGCATGGCCGTCGCCCCCTCCCACGGGTCAAAGCGCCGGGAGTGCAGCAGGGCGATGGCCGCCTCGTACTCGCCCAGGGCCACGTAGAACTGGGCCAGGCGCGCGGCGATGGTGCCTTTGGCGCGCACCGCCGGTGGGGCGGCCTGCAGCGCCTGGAGGCGCTCCTTGGCCGACTGCCCCAACTCGGCGCGCAGCTGGTCCATCTCCACGTAGAGGCGGTAGTCCTCGGACCGGCGCTGTACCGCCTGGGAGTACCAGGAGAGGGCGGCCCGGGGAGCGCGGTCCTTCTTCCACTGGGCAAACCCCAGGCAGCGGTAGAGCGCCGCCTGCGGGCACCCCTGGGCAGCCGCCTTTAGCCATAACTCGCGGCCTTCGGCGATCCGGCCGGCCATGTAGCGCAGGGTGCCCAGGCGGAAAGGCGCCAGGGAATCAGCGGGGTTGAGTTCCATGGCCCGCTGCAGGGCGGCCGCATCCTCGGGACGGTGGGCGAAGAGGGTGTCGCCGGGCATGGCCGCCGCGGCGCGACAGGCAGCCAAGGCTTCGTCCGGCCGGCCCGCCTTGTCCAGGTAGTAGGCCAGGTGGTAGCGGACCATGGCCTCGTCGGCGACCCCTGCGGCCTGGCGCACCACCTCCAGCGCCTCCTCCAGTTGGCCCGATCCGGCGTAGTCGGCGGCCACCTCCAGGTAGGTGTGGCCATCCCCCCTGGCCAGGGTCCGGGCCCGGGCGAAGGGTTCGCGCTGGCCCTGGGCCCGGGCGATGAACCCCTCCTCGAAACGCAGCAAGGGGTTGAGGGGATCGCTGCGGCGGATTTCCTCGGCTAGGGCTTGCGCCTCGGCCAGCCGGCCCAGCCGCCGCAGCGCAGCGCAGCGCAGGCACCAGCTCCGGGTGCCGATGGTCTCCAGGGCGGTGGCGGCTTCCCAATGGCCCAGGGCGGCACTCCACCGGCCTTCGGCAGCGGCCATCTTCCCGAGGTAGAACCGGGCCAGCGGGACGAACTGGCTGCTCTTCTGCCAGGCCTCCCAGAAATCCCGCTGCGCCCCCGACCGATCCCCCAGTTGGCGCCGCGCCTGGCCGCGGTAGAAGCTGGCCTCGACCGCATCCGCTTCGAGGCGCAGGGCTTCGCTCAGCCGGGACTCCGCCTGGCGCCACAGGCCGACTTTGAGGTCCAGGATCCCCAACCGGATCAAGGCCTTGACCGCCAGTGGATCCTGCTCCAGGGCCTGGGTATAACACGCCCTGGCCCGTTCCAGTTCCAGGGCCTTCTCCCACTCGTAGCCCTGGGCGACCAGCCCCTGGACCGTCCCTTTCTCCTCATCCCCCAACCCTGGGTCCACCAGGTCTTCCTCCACTCCCCGCCAGGGCAGCCAGGTATGGACCAGTTCACCCTCGGCGGACGCGGACACCGTCACCTCCACCTGGGCTTCGGGATCACCCGGGTAGATCGGGAAAGAAACCGTGGATGCCGGTCCGAGGGAACCCTTCCACGAACCCACCTGTTCCCCTTCCTGGTACGCGGTGATGACCGCCTCCGCGATGGGGCGGGTGGCGTTGGCCGCCAGCCGCGTCCCCTTGGGGCCGGCGGCCAGGTTGAGGGCCAGTTCCCCGTTTGCGTACCCGAAACCGCCCATCTGCCGCACCCCGTACCAGGTCTCCTGCCAGCGGTGGACCCGATGCGGCTCCATCATCTTGAAGATACTCTGAGTGGGAAAGGGACCTGATTGGATCTCGATGTACGGGCCGTCCTCGTCGCTGAGGATGTGCTGCCAGACCAGGCCGTCGCCGGCGTGGCCCCAGGTGAAGTACTTGCGGCCGGTGACCTGGTGGTGGTCGGCCACGTTGACCACCCCTTCCTCCAGGTCGCTGTCGTAGCAGCCGAAGAAATCCCCCTGCAGGTGGCGCGAGAACAGGTCCAGGGCATGGGGATGGTTGCGGTACCAGGAGAGGTCCTCGCCCTCGTGCACCGGGTAGCGCATGATCCCCTTCCAGCCGTAGCCAGTAGTGATGGGGGTGATGAAGCGTGTCCCCGGGGTCACCCGCTCGGCCGAATTGGACCAGAAGTAGTAGCGGTGCGGCAGGCCGGTGCGGTTCTCCAGGCGGATGTCGGTGTCCAGCTGGGCGCGGCCAGGGCGCAGGGAGATCGCCACGGTCCAGCGCATGCGGCTGACGTGCTCGATGCCCCCGATGAACACCGCCGCCGTCCCATCCTCCTCCTGGCGCGCCTCCCAGTCCACCGGACTGAAGGTGACGTAGTTGTGGCTGCAGGGAAAATTGAACTCGAGACCGCCGGCGATCCAGGCCCCGCGCAACGCCACCAGGGCGGGCTTGATCACCCTGGTCTTGTAGAAGAGTTCGCGGCCCGCGGCCTTGTCGTAGGCCGAATAGAGCCGGCCTCCCAGTTCCGGCAGCACCGTCACCCGCAGGAACTCGTTCTCCAGCACCACGGCCAGGTAGGTGCGATCCTGCCGCTCGGCGCCCAGGTCGTCGAGCATGGGATAGGGATAGACCCGCCAGTACCCGCCTTCCCGATCGATGGGGGGATTGGAATCGGGCGGATTGATGGGGTAGGTGGGAATGGTCAGCTGCTCGGTGCGAACCGTCGCCTTTGCCATCGGGGACCTCCTCTCGCCGGACAGCGGGGCACTGTCTGTACTAAACTAATTATATCTGGATCTCGCCAGCAAAAATTGACCTGCCCCACTCTTGCCCCCACCCACCCTTTTGTTGAGATTTTGCCCGGGAGGTCTCTGCGGCACAGCCCTATCAATTGCGGAGGGGGAGCCATGGCACAGCACGACAGAATGGCAGTGCTCAACGCCATCTTCTCGACCGGCGTGGTGCCGGTCTTCTACCACAAGGATCTGCAGACCACCATCGGGGTGATCGAGGCCTGCGCTGCCGGCGGGGCGCGGGTGGTGGAGTTCACCAACCGGGGCGACCTGGCCTACCGGGTCTTCGCCGACGCCGTCCAGCACCTTCTGGACAAAAAGATCGACGTCATCCTGGGCGTGGGTTCGGTGGTGGACGCGCCCACCGCGGCCCTGTACATCGCCAGCGGCGCCAATTTCGTGGTCGGTCCCCTGCTCAACCCCGAGGTGGCCCGGCTGTGTAACCGCCGCAAGATCGCCTATTCGCCCGGCTGCGGCAGCGCCAGCGAGATCTCCCAGGCCGAGGAACTGGGGGTGGAGATCGTCAAGGTCTTTCCGGGCAAGGAGGTGGGCGGGCCCGGCTTCGTCAAATCAGTGCTGGGCCCCTGCCCCTGGACGCGGATCATGCCCACCGGCGGAGTGGACGCCACCCGCGAGAGTCTGGAGGCCTGGTTCAAGGCCGGGGTGGCCTGCGTGGGCATCGGCTCCAACCTGATCACCAAGGAGATTCTCGACAAGAAAGGCTTCGCCACCCTTACTGAGAACGTGCGCCAGGTGCTGGACTTGATCAAAGAAATCAAGACCGGTCTGAAGAAATAATCATCCTGCAGCAAACGCGAATCACCGCTGGAGCAGCCGTCCAGCGGTTTTTTGTCCGCCACGCCTGCCGCAGGTCAACTCAAATCTGGCGCACCTGCGGCTCAGTACTTGTAGTGTTCGGGCTTGTACGGGCCGGTCACCGGCACGCCCAGGTATTCGGCCTGGGACCGGTGCAGCTTGTCCAGCTCGATCCCCAGCTTCTCCAGGTGCAGGCGGGCTACCTGCTCGTCCAGCTTCTTGGGCAGGCGATACACGCCCACCTCGTATTTCTTGGTGTACAGCTCTATCTGGGCCAGCACCTGGTTGGTGAAGGACATGGACATCACAAAGGAGGGATGGCCGGTGGCGCAGCCCAGGTTGACCAGCCGGCCCTCGGCCAAAAGCAGCAGGGAGCGGCCGTCGGGGAAGGTGTACTTGTCCACCTGTGGCTTGATGGTCTGCTTCTCAACCCCCTTGTACTTGTTGAGGGCGTTCACCTGGACCTCCACGTCGAAGTGGCCGATGTTGCAGACAATGGCCCCGTCCTTCATGCGCCGCAGATGGTCGATGGTGATCACGTCCTTGCAACCGGTGGTGGTCACGAAGATGTCGCCCTCCTTGACCGCCTGGTCCATGGGCATGACCGCGTAGCCCTCCATGCAGGCCTGCATGGCGCAGATGGGGTCCACCTCAGTGACGATGACCCGGGCCCCGAAACCGCGCATGGACTGGGCGCAGCCCTTGCCCACGTCCCCGTACCCGGCCACCACCACCACCTTGCCGGCCACCATGATGTCAGTGGCCCGCTTGATGCCGTCGGCCAGCGACTCGCGGCAGCCGTACAGGTTGTCGAACTTCGATTTGGTGACGCTGTCGTTGACGTTGATGGCCGGAATCTTGAGGGTGCCCTGCTCCAGCATGCGGGCCAGCTTGTGCACCCCGGTGGTGGTCTCTTCGGAGACCCCGCGCAGCCCGGGCAGCAGCTGGGGGTACCGCTCGTGCACCCAGCCGGTCAGGTCGCCCCCGTCGTCGAGGATCAGGTCAGGCCCTTTGCCCCCGGGCCAGGCCAGGGTCTGGTCGGTGCACCACCAGTACTCGGCTTCGCTCTCGCCCTTCCAGGCAAAGACCGGGATGCCCCGGGCGGCGATGGCCGCAGCGGCGTGGTCCTGGGTGGAGAAGATGTTGCAGGAGGCCCAGCGCACCTGGGCCCCTAGAGCCATCAGGGTCTCGATGAGCACCGCCGTCTGGATGGTCATGTGCAGCGAGCCGGAGATGCGGGCCCCGGCCAGCGGCTTGGCGGCGCCGTAGCGCTCGCGCAGGGCCATCAGCCCGGGCATCTCCTTTTCGGCCAGCACGATCTCCTTGCGGCCCCATTCGGCCAGGGAGAGATCGGCTACTTTGTGGTCCGCTTTGCCTTTGCGGGTTTTGCTGCGGGTGTTCTTCGCCATGACTTGCGTCCTCGGAAGGTGATGAGTTTGAGTGGATCGGTACCGCTGATGATCCGGGATTCTGCCAGTTCAAAGCCGAGCTTCCTGATCCAGCCCTTCACCTCGTCGGGCCGGAAACCCAACCACAGGTCGGCCATGCTCTGGCGCAGGCTCTCGTCCTGGTGCTGGTGCAGGTCGACGATGACCAGTTCGCCTCCCTCGCGCAGGGCGCGGTGGGCCTCGCCCAGGGCCCTGGGCGGGTCGGACAGATGGTGCAGCACCATGCAGGCCACCGCGGTGTCCACCTCGCCGTCGGCCACCGGCAAGTGTTCTAGATCTCCCAACCGGAACTCGCAGCGCCCCGCCTGGAGGCCGGCGGTCTGGCGCGCCAGTTCGAGCATGGCGGTGGAGGAGTCCACCGCGATCACCCGGCTGGCCCGCTCCTGCAGGGCCGGCAGCAGCAGGCCCACGCCCGTGCCCAGGTCCAGGGCCACGCCGCATTCCTGGGGCAGCAGCGCCAGCACCGCCTGCCGGTAGAAGGCCCCGTCCAGGCTCTGGTGCTGGGGAAACTCGCGCAGGTCCCGGATACTGTCGAAGAAGCGGCGGGTTCGCGCCTTGCGGCGCTCGACCACCCCTTCCAAGACCTGCAAATCGGCTTCGGTGCCGGGAAATTCCTGCTCGTGGCGCTGGAGCAGGGCCAGGACCTCGGCCAGCAGCGGGTCCTCGCTCTCGTGGTTGGCCTGGTAGTAGCTCCAGGTGCCCTCGCGCCGGCTCTTCACCAATCCGGCCTCGGCCAGGATCTTGAGGTGGCGCGAGATGCGGCTCTGGCCCATCTGCAGCACCTCGATGATCTCGTTGACGCTGAGGGCGCCGCGCCCCAGCAGGCGCACCAGGCGCAGCCGGGTCTCGTCTGCCAGGGCCTTGTAGATTTTGAGCGCGTCTGCCATGGGCGTATTGTCAGAGTGGCGTGGATAGCACCTCTGAAAAATAGGCCGGGGTCGAATAAATGTCAATATCAAGATTTATTGATATTATCGGCAACTTGTGGGCTGAGACCCAGGAAACCTATTCTCTATGACATATATTCACACCGCCTACTGGCACCGTGCCTTCCTGCTGGTGCTCCTGAGCCTGCGACCGACGCAATAAAGGGACAGCCCTGTCCCCCCTGCGACACTTCCTCCACACCCCCACCCGCACCCTCCCTGTTCTGCCTCCAGATCCTGCCTCTCCCTCTCCGTGGCACGGATATTGCGTTTCTACGTTTGAGGGAGGACAACAAAATGGCACATTCTATCCTGGAACCAACACACACCGAGCTGAGTTATGCCCAGCGCCTGGACGCCATCCGCAGGGCCAAGCTGGAGCAAACCGCCGAAAAACAGCGGGTCATGGGTGCCATGGACTACGACGACCACGCCCTGATCCTGCCCCCCCCCGAGTACCGGCAGCTGGTACAGAGCATCAGCGGCTCGGGCATGCCCATCACCGACGTGCTGATCAAGGGCATCCCCATCGAGGTCACCCATCCCGACGGGGCCTTCTACGGCCCGCGGGTCTGTGGCCGCAACTTCAGAACTGTGCTCGAACGCCATCCGCCCTACGTCGACCCCATGAGTTCGCTGGCCGGCGGGTACATGGTCAACTTCGGCTCCTACCGCAAGGGCGGCTGGAAACCCGAACTCGACTTTTCCCACCTGCTGCCGGTGCGCGAGAAGTACGCGCTCATCGGCGCCATCGGCGCCAGCCAGCACTTCTGCCAGGACCTGGCCATCGGCCTGCAGCTGGGCTGGCGGGGCATCCAGGCCAAGATCGAGCGGGGCCGCCGGTGTAACCCGGGCAGCGCCGAGTTCTACGACGGCCTCGAAGACGTGGCCAGGGGCATCCAGACCTGGATCAGCCACAACGCCGCGGAGGCCCGGCGGCTGGCCGCCGAGGAGGAAGACCCGCGGCTGGCCGACAATCTGGGGAAAATGGCCTGGATCAACGAGCGGCTGGTCACCGAGCCGCCCCGCACCTTCAGGGAGGCCTGCCAGTGGATGCTCTGGTACGACATGGCCGCCCGCATGTACAACGGCAGCGGTTCCCTGGGCCGCCTCGATCTTTTGCTCCTGCCTTACTATCAGGTGGAACGCACAGCCGGCACCCTCAGCGACGAGGAGGCCATCTTCCACCTGGCCTGCTTCCTGGCCAGGGACACCGCCTATCTCCAGCTGGGCGGGCCCGACGCCCAGGGCCGCGACGCCACCAACCCGGTCTCCCTCTTGGTGCTGGAGGCCGCCCACCAGCTCAAGATCCCCGCCAACGTGGGTATCTGCGTGGGCGACCACACCGACCCCCGGCTCCTGCGCCGGGGAGTGGAGATCCTGCTGGAGGACCGGCTGGGCATCCCCAAGTTCCTGGGCATCGACCGCACGGTGGAGGGCTTCGCCAAGAACGGCTACCCCCTGGAGGTGGCGCGCCAGCGCGCCTATTCGGGCTGCCACTGGTCGGCCATCCCCGGCCGCGAGTACACCATGAACGACTGCGTCAAGATCAACTTCGCCAAGGTCTTCGACGTGGCCCTGCGCGAGTTGATGAGCGATCCGCTGATCCCCAGGAGCACGGAGGAGTTGTGGAGCCGCTTCGAGACCCATCTGCGCTGCGCGGTGGAGGGCACGACCGCCAGCATCGATATCAACCTCAAGCACATGCACGAGGTCTTCCCCGAATTGGTGCTCGACCTCTTGTGCCACGGGCCCATCGAAAAGGGGGTGGATGCCTCGGATGCCTTCCGCGGCGGGGTGGAGTACTACAACCTGTGCATCGACGGCTGCGCCCTGGCCACGGTGGCCGACTCCTTCGCCGCCCTTGAGCAGCGGGTGATGCGCGAAAAGCGGCTCAACTGGGACCAATTGCTGCAACTGCTGGACAGCGACTGGGCCGGCCCCGAGGGCGAGCGGGCCCGGCTGATGATGAAGAGCATCCGCCGCTACGGGTACGGCGGCACCCTGGCCGACGAATACTCCGGGCGCATCGCCGCCCTCTTCACCCGCCTGGTCAAGGAGAAACCCACCCCGGCCGGCTTCAACCTGGTGCCGGGGATCTTCTCCTGGGCCAACACCATCCCCATGGGCAGGGAACTGGGGGCCACCCCCAATGGCCGGCACCGGGGCGATCCCATCTCCCACGGAGCCAACCCCGACCCGGGCTTCCGGGCCGATGGGGCGCCCAGCGCCATGGCCCTGGCCATCGCCGGGGTGCAGTGCGGGTACGGCAACACCGCCCCCATGCAACTGGAACTGGACCCTGGCCTCTCAGCCAGCGGCGAGGACGTGGAGCAGGTGGCCAGCCTGATCCGCACCCATTTTGCCCTGGGAGGCACTCAGATCAACCTGAACATCCTCGACAAGGAGAAGGTGCTCGCAGCGCACGCCGACCCCTCCAAGCACCCGGACCTGATCGTGCGGGTGACCGGCTTCAGCGCCTACTTCGCCAGCCTGTCTGAGGAGTTCAGGCAATTGGTCGTCGACCGGCTCATCGCGGAGCACTGACAGGAGGCCAGCCATGACCGCCATCGCCACCCAACCTGCGCTGCGCGGCAGGATCTTCGACATCGAGCGCTACGCCACCCACGACGGCCCCGGCATCCGGACCACCCTCTTCCTCAAGGGCTGCCCGCTGCGCTGCCTGTGGTGCCACAACCCCGAGGCCGAGAGCCCCAGGCCCGAGCTGATGTACGACGAAGAGCGCTGCATCGGCTGCCTGGCCTGTTTTTCCATTTGCGAGCAGGGCGCCCTCTGGCTGGCCGACCGGGCGGGCCGCCGGATTCCGCCGGAAGAGATGTCCTTTTTTCGGGACTACCCCGAGCAGATCGGCAGCCGCTGTTACCTGCCCGAACGCTGCCAGCGCTGCGGCCAGTGCGCCGAGGCCTGCTTTGCCGGCGCCCTGGAAATGGTGGGCCGTGAGCTGAACGTGGAAGAGGCCTATGCCGAACTCGAGTGCGACCGGCCCTTCTACGAGCAGTCCGGCGGCGGCATCACGGTTTCGGGCGGCGAACCCCTCGCCCAGCACCTCTTTGTGCGGGAACTGCTGGCCCTGTGCAAGGCCGGCGGCCTGCACACCGCCCTGGACACCACCGCCTGCACCCGCTGGAACATCCTCGAACCCGTCCTGCAGTACACCGACCTGGTGCTCCTGGACCTGAAGGTGATGGACCCGGCGCGGCACCGGCAGTACACCGGAGTAGACAACGCCCTGATCCTCGAAAACGCCCAGGCCATGGCTGCCTTCATGGTCGAAAGAACAACGCGCGCTTTTTGCGACTTGCCCTGGGAGCACACCGGCGTCTGGATCAGGGTGCCGGTGATCCCCTCGCTCAACGACGGCGAGGAGAATCTGCGGGCCACCGCTGCTTTTGTGCGGGAAGAGCTGGAGGGGGCGGTGCGGCGGGTCGAGCTGCTGGGCTACCACCACCTGGGCATCGCCAAACTCCGGCGCCTGCGCCGGGAGACGCAACTGCCCGGGATCGAGCCCCCTTCGAAGGCGCGGCTGGCAGAACTGGCGGGGTTGTTCAGGGAGGAGTTGCAGGGCACCGGGATCAGGGTGGAGGCGAGGTGAGGTTCAGCGCCGCAGCACCCGCCCCGCCAACTTCCCCAGTACCTGCCCCCGTTCCACGGCCACCTCGCCGTTGACCAGCAGATACTCGACCCCCACGGGATAGCGGTACGGGTCCTCGAAGGTGGCGGCTTCGGCGATGCGCTCCGGGTCGAAGACCAGCACATCGGCCCAGCAACCCTCGCGCAAGAGGCCGCGCCCGGCCAGGCGGAAGCGGCTGGAGGCGAAGCCGGTGAGCTTGTGGATGGCCGCCTCCCAGGTGAGCACCCCCTGCTCGCGCACGAAGCGGCGCAGGAAATAGGGGAAAGCCCCATAGGAGCGGGGATGGTGTTTGCCCTCGGCCAGCACGCCCTGGGGGATCAGCGAGAAACCGTCGGAGATCACCCCGCCGGCCGGATGGCGGGCAATGTTGCAGAAATCCTCCTCCGACACGTCCTGAGCCAGCATCCAGGGCCGGCCCTCTTCCTCCAACAGGATGTCGAGCAGGGCGTCGTGGGGTCGCTGGCCGCGCGCCTGGGCGATCTGCGCGAAAGTCTGGCCCACCAGCCCGGCGTTCTTCTCGGCGCTGCCCAGCCAGATCAACTCCCACTTGCCCTCCTTGATCAGGGTGCGTTTGCGCGAGCCGCCGCTCTCCGCCCCGAACTGCATGGTGTCGGCCTCGATTCGGGCCCGCACCTGTGGGTCGCGCAGCCGCTGCATCAATTCGATATCGCCCCCGGCGCAGGCCCAGGGCGGCAGCATGGACTTGAGGGTGGTGCTGCCGATGGTATAGGGGATGGCGTCGCAGCTCAGGTCCACGCCCCTGGCCCTGGCTGCCTCGATGGTCTGCAAAAGCGAGGCCGTGGCCCCGTGCATGGGCGCGCCTGGCTGCATGTGGGAGACGTGAGCAGGCAGGCCGGCCTCCTCGCCCACGGCGATCACCTCCTGCACCGCGGCGGCGATGCCCTCGGTCTGGTTGCGGATATGGGAGGTGTAGATCCCCCCGTGCCCGGCCACCACCTTTCCCAACTCGACCAATTCGGCTAGCGGGGCGTACGGCCCCGGCGCGTACGCCAGCCCCGAGGAGAGCCCCACTGCTCCTTCCTGCATGGCCTGGGCCGTGAGCGCGCGCATGTGCTCCAGCTCGGCCGGGGTGGCTGGCTGGTCCTCGTACCCCAGGGCTGCCACGCGGATATTGCCGTGCCCCACCAGGGTGGCCACATTGGTGCCCACTCCCTGGCTTTCCAGCCGCCCCAGATACTCTTCCATGGTGGTCCAGTCGCACTCCAGTCCCCGGGTCATCCCTGGGTCCAGGGCCCCGTAGTAGAACTGCCGCTGGCGCGTGGGCGCTGCCGAGATGCCGCAGTTGCCCATGATCTGGGTGGCGATGCCCTGGGCCAGGGTGCTGGGAGCGCGGCCTTCCACCAGCAGGGTGAGGTCCGAATGGGTGTGGATGTCGATGAGGCCGGGACAGACGATCAGACCCGCTGCGTCGATGACCTGCCGGGCCGGGCTCTCCCCCAACTTGCCGATGCAGGCGATGCGGCCGTCCTGGAGGGCTACGTCGCCGGCGAACCAGGGGCTGCCAGTGCCGTCGATGAGCCGGCCTTTGCGGATGAGCAGATCGTACATGGCGTTTCCCTCAGCTAGGCCGGACCGGGCCGCACCTCGACCACCTCGGCGCCCCAGGCCGGCAGGGGCCGGCTGACCCGCAGGCAGCCAGCCTGGCGGTCGAAGAAGCAGCCCTTGCCCGGATGGTACCAG
Source organism: Candidatus Latescibacterota bacterium (assembly GCA_016187725.1). GTDB lineage: Bacteria > Latescibacterota > UBA2968 > UBA8231 > UBA8231 > SICG01. Next base: position 31,842 of record JACPJE010000180.1, on the reverse strand, counting down.
CGGTTCGGGTCCAGGCCCAGGCGGGAGACCTCGATCTGGCCGGCGATGGTGCGCGGCTGGCCGGACAGGTTGAAGAGATTGACCACCAGGGCGTGCTCGCCGGGCAAGACGTGCACGTGGATCTCCTCGCCCATGCCGTAGAAATCTCCTTCTTTGAAGAAGCGGGCCAGCCTTCGGTACTGGGTCATGGCCGTCCGCTGCGCCTGAGCCACCGCCGGATTGGGATGGGTGCCGCCTATCCCCAGGTGCCGGCAGGTGGAGGCGTACCACCACAGCACCAGGCAGTGGGTATTGTCGTCGCGCAGGTCGATGTGCAGGTACAGGGGCACGTTGCAGCCCAGGTTGTAGTAGTAGAGGCTGCGGGCCCGGCCGCTGAGGATGTCCTCCATGGGCTGCCACATCAACTCAAAGCCCCAGTTCTCGTCGTAGCTGCCCGGCAGTCCGTACTTGTAATAGACCGGGGTGTAGCGCCGGATGGTGCCGGCGGTGATCATGTCGTGCATCTCGATCAATACTTGTGGATGTGCGGCATGCACGCGGCGGGCCAGTTCGACCTGGGCGCGCACATGGCCCTCGCGGGTGCAGGGCACCGGGTGCCCGTGATCCGGGTTCCAGCACCCGCCATTCCACCAGTTGCCGTCGAACATCAAAAAAACCACCCCATCCTCGCAGTGGGCCAGCAAACGGCGGGCCGCCTCGTCCAGGTACTGGCGGGAGGCCAGGCAGAGGTACCCCTCGCAGACCTGGCCGTCGGGTCCCATCTGCAATGCCGTCCGCGGCCACGAGGATACCCCGCGCCCGTCGCTGGAGGCCCAGGGCGCCAGGGGGCAGTGCAGGGACACCCCCAGTCCGTACTCGCGGCGGATGCGCTCGACGAATTCGCGGCGCGGCCCCAGCCACGCCTCTCCCCACAGCAAAGTACCGAAGTCCGTGTCCCACCCCGGGTCCAGGTACAGGGCTTCGCAGCCGTACTCGCGCGCCTTGCGGGCCTCCTCCTCGATCAGCGCCCGGGTATAGGTGTGCGGCCGGGTCATCCGCGGCGCAGCCGGCGCGCCCGGGCTGGCCAGGTTCCACTCGGGATTGTCGTAGAGTTCGTTCCAGTGCACCGGCGGGTTGAAGCCGATGGGAAAACGGCATCCCTGCTGGTCGAGGAAGGCGCGAAAGGCGTAGCTGGCCTCCGGGTACGCGCCCCGCACGGTCTCGTACCGGGTCAGGCCCAGGGCCAGGGTCTGATCCGGCTGCAGGGCGCGCAGAACCTCCGGGTCGCCGGCGTATAACCCCGCCCCTCCCAGGCGCAGCCACACCCCATCCCTTTCCACCTCGATCCCCAGCAGGCACAACTCCATCACCTCTTGGTTGAACTTGAGGCAGGCGAGGGTGTGCCCTCCCCGGGTCCAGGCCCAGCCCTCGGCAGCCCAGTGCATGGCCGGCACCTGGCCGTAGCGCAGCCAGGTGGGCGGCCACTGGTTGACCCGGTGCTCGCGGCCCGGCCGCTGCAACAATTGAGCGAAGGAGAAGTCCTGGTCGAAGTCGGCCGGGTCAATGGGGTTGTGGCGGAAGGGCAGGGCAGCCACCCGGTCGGCCTGCAATTCCGGGAGCACCTGGCCCACGTCGTCGGTCAGGCGCCGCCGCAACCCCACGGCGAAATCCTCCATTTCGACCACCTCGGCCGTGGGGTTGTGGATGACCACCCGCTCCTCCAGCACCGGCTGGCCCGCGGGCAGGCGCAGGGTGTGTTCCAGCCGCAGCCCGGCCAGCACTCCGCTGATCTGCAGCGTCTCTGCCTGGGCGCTCACTGCCGCCCCCTCCAGCCGCCGGACCACTATGGTGCCGGCAGGGGTCAGCCGCGCGGCCCGGTACAGGCAGGGCCCCGCCGCCAGGTCAAAATCCATGGCCTTGTCGCGCAACTGCAAATGAACCGCATCACCTTCCACCTGTACTGAGAGGCAGTAGGCGGCGTTTTCCAGGGCGAGGGGGTTTCCGGTCATGGGAGATCTCCTGAAAATGGCGATATCAGCGATATCGCGGCAGGGAGATGACCCCGCAAGCCTTTCCCGGGGAGTGGCCGGGTAGGGAAGTCCGCGTGGCGGGGTGGCCGGGTAGCGGAGCCAGAGCGAGCGAGGCGCGACACCATCTAGATGGTGTCGCGGGGGCCAGGCTGTGAGGTAGCCGAGCGAAGCGAGCGAGGGCCGAAGGACGCGCCTTGGGAAAGGCTGAAGTGGGTCGCTCCCCGACGCACCTATCAGCGCTGCAGATGCCCCGGCCTTTCCCCGCCCTCCAGTGCGCTGATGAACTGGAAGTAGACCAGTTCGTGGTCGGCCCATAGGGTGTGCTCCACCCCGCGCGCGCAGGCCACCATATCACCCGGTTCGAGCTGGTATTCCCCCTTCACCCCGACAGGGCTGCGCAGGGTCACCAGGGGCCGGCCCTCGGTGAAGAGCCAGTATTCGTCGCAGTCGTGGTAGTGCAGCTCGACCTGGGCATTGGCCGGCAGGCGGTACTGGTGCATGGTGCGCGAGTCCACCGGTTTGAGCAGGCCGGCGAGCACCTCGCCGATGCGCTCGCCCCGGCCCAGGTGCACGATGCAAAAAGAAGGATCTGCAGGCAGTTCGCTCATTATGCCTCTCAGATGAAGAAGGGGCTGATCCACTCGGCCTTGAGTTCCATGCCGAAGCCCGGCGCCGCCACCGGCGCCAGATACCCGTCCTGGGGCAGGGCCAGGCCAGGCAGGCGCCCGCCCTCGGCCAGCGGCACCCCGGGAGGAGCGCCGACAAAGACCTCCATCCAGCTCATGCTGGGCTGGGCAAAGGTGAAGTGCTGCCCAAAGGGGGTGTTGCCCCCGCCGTGGAGGATGGTGGTCAGACCGGCGCCCTCGGCGGCGTGGACGATCTTCTGGCACACCGTGGCCCCCCCGCACCAGTTGATGTCGGGCTGCAGGAAGTCCACTGCCCGCCGCTGGATGGCAGCCATGAAGGGCGAGGGGGTGTACCAGTGCTCGCCAGTGGCCAGGCCCTGCCAGGGCAGGCGCTGCCGGCACTCCATGTGGGCGTCCAGGTCTTCGGAGAGCAGGCACTCCTCGATCCACTTGAGCCGGTACGGGCGCAGCCGCTCGGCCAGGCGCACGGTGTACTCCACGTCGAAGGCCATCCAGCAGTCCAGCATCAGCTCCTTATCCTCGCCGATCTGCTCGCGGGCCCGGGCTACGAAATCTTCGTTCCTGCGCAGCCCCTCCAGCCCATCGGCCGGGCCGTACGGGCAGGCCAGTTTAAAGGCGCTGAAGCCCAACTCCAGGTACCAGTCCACGTCGTTGCCGGTGCAATAACACAATTGTCTATCGCGGGCCGGCCCGCCCAGCAATTCGTACACCGGCTTGTCCAGCAGCTTGCCCTTGAGATCCCACAGGGCCAGGTCCACGGCGCTGATGGCGTAGCTGGCCAGCCCGGTGGAGCCGTAGGGCTTGGTCAGCCGGAACATCATGTCGGCCAGCTTCTCGTGGGCCAGGCAGGGCTGGCCCACCAGTTGCGGGGCCAGGTGGTCGTCGATGATCGCGGCCACGGCCCTACCATTTCCGCTCATCCCCAGGCCCCAGGTCCCGTCCTCGGCCTCCACCTTGCACCAGACCGCCTCCCAGGTGCGCGGCAGCCATTGAGAGCGGTGGCGCTTGACCTGGGGATAGCGGCTCATGGGATTGGCCACCTCGGCGTCCTGGACCCAGGAGGGCCGGCGCGGGCGGGTGACCGGGGGCGGGGCGGGCGGCAGGTGCAGGCGCACTGCCTGGACGGATTTGATCTTCACGGCAACCTCCTCGGTGGACCCAGCTGCAGGACGTCCTCGTAGTAGGCGCGCAGCACCTCGCCCACGCTCCAGGCCTGGGCGATGCAGCCGCGCGGCACAAAGGGGGGCTCGGCGTCGAAGATCTCGGAGAGGGTGCCCACGCCGGCCTCGCTCAGGTGGGCCTGAAAACCTTCGATGAGGCCCCGGGCCCGCGCCCTTCCCTCCTCGCCGTGCAGGCGCACCAGCGCGGTGGCAAAGGGCCCCAGCAGCCAGGCCCAGACCGTGCCCTGGTGGTAGGCCCCGTCCCGCTCCCAGGGCGGACCCTCGCAGCGGGGGCGGTATCCCGGCTCGCCTGGGGCCAGACTGCGCAGACCGCAGGGGGTGAGCAGGTGCCGGTCCACCGCCTCAAAGACCGCCAGGGCCCGCCGGCCCTCCAGCAGGGGGAAGGGCAGGCTGAGGGCCAGCAGCTGGTTGGGGCGGAAGGAGGGGTCGGCCGCATCGCCATCCACCACGTCGAAGAGGCAGCCCTGCTCCTCGTTCCAGAAGAGCGCGCCGAAGCGGGCGGCCACCTGCCGGGCCAGCGCGCCGTAGCGCCCGGCCTGCTCTTCTTCCCCAAACCCACCGGCCAGCTCTTCCATGATGCGCAGGGCATTGTACCAGAGGGCGTTGATCTCCACTGCTTTGCCTTGGCGGGGGGTGACCACCCAGTCGCCCACCTTGGCGTCCATCCAGGTGAGCTGCACCCCGGGTTCGCCGGCGCTGAGCAGGCCGTCCTGGTCGACGCGGATCTGGTAGCGGGTGCCCCGCTGGTGCCAGTCGATGATCTCCTGGAGGGCCGGCCACAACTGCTGGCGGACAAACTCCTGGTCCTGGGTGTACTGCAGATACTTGTACACCGCCACGAAGAACCACAAAGTGGCGTCGACGGTGTTGTACTCGGGCTCCTCGCCGGCTTCGGGGAAGCGGTTGGGGATCATCCCCTGGCTCAGGTGCTCGGCAAAGGCCTGGAGGATGCTGCGGGCCTCGGCGTGCCGGCCGGTGACCAGGCAGATCCCCGGCAGAGAGACCATGGTGTCGCGGCCCCAGTCGGTGAACCAGTGGTACCCGGCCATCAGGGTGTGGCGCGCGTCACCCCGGCGCACCAGAAACTGGTCCGCCGCCAGGGAAAGCCGGTGGATCAGCGGGTCGGCCGCAGCGGTGAGCCCGGCCCGCCGCTGCGCCTCGGCCTCCATCAGGGCTTCCCCATCCCGAGCGCGCGGGTCGGCCGTGGAAGCCATGAGCGTCAGCGGCTTTCCCATTTCCAGCGGGCAGCGCAGGATGCCGCAGGTGAACAAATCCTCGCTGTAATCCAGGCCGCGCTCGGCCTCGCGCGGGTACAGGTGGTTGTAGTACCAGTCGGGCACCGGCGCAAAGTGCCCCCCCGGCACCAGCAGGTGGACCTCGGGCTGGCCTCCATAGGGCTGGAAGCACAACACCTCCTGCTCAAAATGGGCCTGCGGCTGGATATGGGGATTGGCGCGGGTCAACTGGTGGTAATCGCGGCCGGCGAAAAAGGGGCGCAACTCCAGCTGGGCCGGGCCGGGGGCGCGCAGCAACTCGTAGCGCAGCACTAAGGTGTGCTCGCCGTGGATCATGGCCAGGGTCTTGCGCAGCGCCCACTCCTCCGACTCATAGGTGAAGGTGGGGAAGGGGTCGAGGGTGAAACTCTTGAGGTAGTGGTAGCCCTGGGGATGGACCGCGCCGGGGTAGAGGTTGCAGCCCAGTTCCACGGACCCCGAACCCAACACTAGGGTCTCGTCGAGCTTGGAGAGCAGCACCATGCGGCCCACCGGGGGGCGGGTGGCCACCACCAACAGGCCGTGGTAGCGGCGGGTGTGGGCCCCGGTCAGGGTGGAGCTGGCCCAACCGCCCAGGCCGTTGGTCTCCAGCCACTCGCGGGCCACGGCCTGGGAGAGGTCAGTGGTGATCTCGGGGCCGAATTGGACGAAGGGAGACATGCAAAACTCCGGCGGACAAGAGAGATCTTTGCTGTAATGTACGAAAAAAAAACCCCGAGCGGTCAAACTCGGAGGTCTCGCTATCAAGTCTGTGATGCGGCACCCCGCCGCGATGCCGCACCTGTCAAAATGGCTGTGGTAACCCACTAAGTAGGTGGACAGAATAAACTTCACATTTTTTGCGCTGGTTTCCCTCTGAAGACAGGTATCCCGACTGTGAGAATTGTTTCGTCTACCTACTTAGTGAACCATCTTGCGGATCTCTTCCACGACCTCTGGGTTGGCTAGGGTCGTCACGTCGCCGACATCTCCCTTATTAGAGAGAGAGGCCAGGACGCGGCGCATGATCTTTCCAGAGCGCGTCTTGGGCATGTCGGGAACGATGTACACGTGCTTGGGCCTGGCTATCTTGCCGATGGCGGTCTCGATGGACTTCACCACATCCGCTTCTATTTTTTTGTCGGCCTTATAGCCTGGCCTCAGAGCCACATAGACCTCGGGCACCCGGCCCCTCAACTCATCGACCACGGGGACGACCGCAGCTTCTGCCACCTCGGTGACGAGGAGACAAGCAGACTCTATTTCCTTGGTGCCCAGGCGATGACCCGCGACGTTGATGACATCGTCGACCCTGCCCAGGATTCGATAGTAACCGTCGGCGGCCTGCACCGCGGCATCACCTGCGAAATAAGGCCAGTCGCGCCAATCCTTGCTGTTCTGGTCTTTGCAGTACTTCGCATAGTACTGCGCGACGTACCGCTCCCGATCTCCCCATATCGTCTGGAACGCCCCTGGCCATGGGTTCTGGATGCAGATGTTCCCGGCTTTGCCAGCCCCCTTGGCAATTTCATTGCCCTCTTCATCGTAGATCACGGGATGGATGCCGGGGACCCCGAGACCTGCGCTCCCGGGCTTCATGGAGTGAAGCGCCGGCATAGTGGTGCAGAGGAATCCTCCATTTTCCGTCTGCCACCAGGTATCGACGATGACTGCTTCGCCCTTGCCGACAACCTGGTAATACCATTTCCACACCTCGGGTTCGATGGGCTCTCCCACGGTCGTCATGTGCTTGAAGTGGTAATTGTATTTCTTGGGCTCGTCAGGGCCGGCTTTTCTCAGCATCCGGATCGAGGTCGGGGCCGTGTGGAAGATGTTCACGTCGAGCCGCTCGGCTATCCTCCAGGGACGCCCGGCATCCGGGTAGGTGGGCACCCCTTCGTACAGGACGCTCGTGGCCGCCAGGGCCAGCGGACCGTAGACGATATAAGAGTGACCGGTGATCCACCCGATATCTGCCAAGCACCAGTACACATCCTTGGGGTGGATGTCCTGGATGTACTTCGAGGTACCGGCGACATAGGAGAGATAGCCCCCGGTGCTGTGCTGACAGCCCTTGGGCCTGCCGGTCGTCCCACTGGTATACATGATGAACAGCGGATCCTCCGCGGGCACGGAAACGGGATCGACCTTTTTGCCGGCATAGCCTTTGAGCACCTCGTCCATAAAGTAATCGCGCCCTTGTACCATGGGCGTCGCCGAGGCGTATTTTCCGGGATGGCGTCTCCAGACCAGGACTTTATCGACTGTCTGGCCCTCCTTTTTCGCCACGGCCACGGCTTCGTCGGCTTTTTCTTTGTGGTCGAGGAGGTTGCCAGACCGGTAGTAACCGTCGATGGTTATAAGAAGGCGACTCCCAGAGTCCCATATCCTTTCGCCGCACGCCCGACCGCTAAACCCTCCGTATACCTCTGAGTGGATCACGCCGAGCCTGGCACAGGCGAGCATCGTGATCGGCAGTTCGGGCACCATCGGCATGTGAAGGGTCACTCTATCCCCTGTCTTGAGTCCGGCAAAGTCTCTGAGAAGGGTGGCGACCTCGTTCACCCTCACGTAGAGTTCCTGGTAAGTCAGGGCGATGTGGGGCTCATCCTCTGGTTCGGGGACATAGATGAAGGCGGCCTTGTTCTTATACGCAGGCAGGTGTCTGTCGACGCAGTTGTAACAGGCATTTATCTTTCCGCCGACAAACCACTTCCAGCAGGGAGCGTCGCTGGTATCGAGGGTGGTATGCCAGTACTGGTACCAGGTGAGCAGATCGGCGTATTCCTTAAAACACTCGGGGAAATGCTCCAGGCTGAACCGGTCATAAATCCCTGGATCGGTCATGTTTGCCTGCCCGATGAACCGCGCTGAGGGATGGCGATGTCCCTCTTCCTGCCAGTGGACCGCGATTTCTGCTTCGCTGACTTCTACGACTTCCTTCTCGCTCATAATGCTCCCTCTCTCCAGGAATTAGTGAAATAGAAATAATTTATATCATTCCCCCCTGGAAGGCAACCTGAGCGGTGGCCGCAGTTCAATGATCCCTCCGGCTCCGCAGCCACATCAGGGCGATGAGGGTCTTGGCATCCTCGATCCGGCCCTCGTCCAGCATCCCCCAGACCTCCTCCAGCCCGAGTTCCACCACCTCGATGTCCTCGTCTTCCGCCCTGCACCCCCCGCCCAGGGCGAGGCGCTGGACCTCGCTCACCTGGGCATAAAACAAATGGATGTGCGCGGAGGAGCCGCCCGGGGTGGTATAGAAGACCGCGATGCGTTCCAACTCGTCCACCTGGTACCCGGTCTCTTCCATGATTTCGCGCCGCGCCGCCGCCGCCGGTTCCTCCTCTGGGTCGGGGATGCCGGCCACCACCTCCAGCAGCCAGCCATCGCCCCGCCCGCAGGTGGGATAGCGGAACTGGCGCACCAGGATCACCTGCTGGTCGGCTGGCCTGAAGAGCAGGGCCGCCACCGCGTCCCCCCGCTCCAGGACCAGCCGGCGCAAGGGACGGCTCATGCTCCCGTCGCACAGCTGGTGGGAGAGGGTGACCTCGTCAATCCGGAAAAAATCGTCCAGCAGCCGGCGCCGGCCGTGGACTTCCACCTTTTTCATCGCAGCTCCCCGAAGAGCTGCGCCTGCACCTCGTCGCCCGCCCCCAGGCGCGCCTCCGGCTCCAGCAGCAGCAGGCCGTTGGCCCCCAGCATGGAGCTGAGCATGTGGGAGCCCTGCCCCTGGGGGGCGGCAGCCAGCAACCGGCCCTGTTCCAGGCGCAGGCGCGCCCTGGCGTACTGGCGGCGGTCGCCCTCATTGGCGATGGGGTGCTCCAGGCGGGCGGTGGCCGTGGGCAGGAACCACTCCCCTGGGAGGTGGCCGGCGGCCTTGCGGATGGCCGGCCGCACGAACTGGAGAAAGGAGACCAGGCTCGACACCGGGTTGCCGGGCAGGCCGAAATAGGGCTTGCCCTGCAGGGTGCAGAAGAAGAGGGGTTTGCCCGGCTTCATGGCCACCCGCCACAACTTCACCTGGGCCCCCAGCTCGTCCAGCACCTTCTTCACGTAGTCGTAATCCCCCACCGAGACCCCCCCGGAGGAGAGGATGAAATCCGCGCTCAAGGCGCTCTGCACGGCCCGGTGGATCTGCGCCTCCTCGTCCCGGGCGATGGGCAGCATCAGCGGCAGGGCCCCATTGGCCAGGGCCAGGGCAGCCAGACCGTAGGTATTGCTGTTGACGATCTTGCCCGGAGCCAGGGGTTCGTCCAGCTCCACCAGCTCGTCGCCGGTGGAGAGGATGGCCAGGACGGGCCGGCGGCGCACCAGCACCAGGGCCCGCTGCAGCGAGGCCAGCACCGCCAGTTCCCCCGGGCCACACCGGGTGCCGGCCCCCACCACCACCTGACCGGCCCGCAGCTCCTCGCCGCGCCGGCGGATATTGGCGCCCTTTTCATCTGGATCGAGAATGGCTACCTTGCCCCCCTCGGCGCGGGTGTCCTCCACCCGGATCACGGTGTCGGCCCCGGGGGGCACCAGCGCCCCGGTCATGATGCGGCTGGCCTGGCCCGGCCCCACGTTTTTCTGGGGCACGTACCCGGCGGGGATGTCCTCGACGATCTCCAGGAGCACCGGGTGCACCGCACTGGCTCCGGCGAGGTCCCCGTGGCGCAGGGCGTACCCGTCCATGGCCGAGTTGTCGTGGGGCGGGCTGTCGCGGCAGGCCGGGACCTCCTCGGCCAACACTCGGCCCAGGGCCTCGAAGAGCGGTACCCGTTCCATCCCCAGGAGCTGGATGTGTTCCAGAACGATGGCCTGGGCCGCTTCGGGGGTGAGCAAAGGGTTGGACATGGACAGACTCGGCGAAGTCAGGGGATGAGCAGCTTGAGCCTTCTGGTCTTGTGCTTGCGATAGATCCCGAAGTGGCTGTCGATCGTGAAGATCCGGCTATCAGGGTCCATCTCTGCCATGCGGACCAGACAAGCGTCAGCAAAGGACATGGGCACGTCCTCATACGCCTGGATCAGAGCATGGATTTCTCTGTGGTGCAAATCATAGGAAAAAGACAGGTCGAGCCGGCCGGATTCGGTGAGCTGGTGCAGGCGCCGACGGCCCTGGTACACGCGCCCGAGCAGATGGTGGGCCTCGGTGACTACCGCCTCGCAGGTGTAGAGTGGAGGGCGCAGCGGTTGCGCAGCGGCTAGAGCCCAGGAGTGGTGGATATCCCGATGGTTGAGCAAGGCGACCAAAGGCCCGGTGTCCAGGACCACCCTCATCGGCCGAAGTCTTTCATGTACTCGGGATTGGCAGACAGATCCGCCGGTCCTGAGACCGAACCGACCAAGTCTTCCAGACCATCGAGGAAGGAGCCCTGGGGAGCCTTGAAGGAGCGCTGCGCCAGCGCTTCTTCGACCAGCTCCATGAGTGCCTGTTTGGCTGAGGTGTGGCGCTGTCTGGCCAGGAGTCTGATCTGCTGCTTTTGCTGGGGGGTGAGCTTCATGCCGAACCAGATAGGCTTGGACTGCCGGATTTTGGGCATGGGCACCTTCCTCGCTGAGTGCGGATTTTGGTTGCAACGGAAATATAGATTGTTGCAACCAGGAGTCAAGAGACCTGACCTTGACCTGTCCGTCTCATTTCTGTGCAGTATTCTTGTACACCACTAGGAGATCTGCATGATGACTCAGGTCAGCTACAGTTTTGCGCGCAACAACCTGGCCCAGGTGCTGGAGACCGCCGAAGAGGCCCAGGCGCCGGTCATCGTCAAGCGCCGCAACCACGCAGACATGGCCATCGTCCCCGCCGCTGAGTTGCGCAGCCTCGAAGAAACCGCCCACCGGTGCCGCTCTCCCAAGAACGCCCAGCGCCTGCTGACCGCCCTCCAGCGCGCCCTCGAAGGATCGGTTAAACCCCAGGCAGTCCGCGACCTCCGTGGAGCCGTTCACAAGGTTCGTTGTATCGAGTTTGCACACTCCTTCAACACCGCACAGCCAAAATTGCCATCCCATTTGGCCAGGGCGCGCGCGATGGCCTGATCCATGCCGCCCTCCTGCAGCAGTTGCGCCAGGCGCATGACGACGTACTCGTCCATGACCTCCATGGGGATACCCACCCCGCTGGCCGTGCCGGCGTCTTTGGTATCCTCACCCCAACCGGTCTGATCCCACCCATCATATCCGTCCACCACCCACACGTGCAGGTGAGATTCGTCGCGCCACAGATAGGTCGATCCACGCATGTAGGCCATCGCGCCTTCCTCGGCTCTCTTCAGTGCTCCCCAGCGCGCCAGATGCTCTGCGCCACGTCTCGCATGACCACCAGCAAGCCGGGCCACTCGCTTTCGGGAAACTGCGCCATTTGACGAAGAGTTTCACCCTTTATCTGACAGTACTTCAAGAGGAGTCACCTGTTCTTCAGCCAGAGAAGCGGCATAGGGGCCACCAGAGAGCGTTACAAGGGTATCCCCACTGCAAGGGCAAGAGCGCGGTCAAGGGCCTCCACCTTGGCAGGGGATAAAGCACCGACAAAGTGGGACAAACCGGCCTTGGGGATGCTGATCAGTTCGTCGCAGTGAATGCTGCTGTCGTGCGCCAGGCCCTCCGCGGTCCCCACGGGCACTTGCGTAGAAAGCCCTTCGTAGGAGGTGTAGATCGGCGCGCAGATCAGGGTGGAGAACCGCGACTCGATCAGCACCTGGCGGCTGACGATGACAAAGACGCGGAACTTCCTGGGATCGCGGGACGCGCCTTTATAGACCCGGTAGAGTTCACCTCGCCTCACCGCTTCACCTGATAGTTGAGCACCTCTTGAGCTTCCTTGTTCAGCTTCGCCGCCCGGCGGTTGAGGATCTCCAGGTCCTGGGCGTCACGCACCTGCTGCCGTTCTGCCGCCAGGAAACTCCGCACCGCCTGCTCCACCAGGGCCGAGCGATTGCCGTAGCGCTGGGAGAGTTTGTCTATTTCCTGGACCAGTTCCTCAGACAGCGTCACCGAGGTTTTGACACGCATCGCTGTTGTCCTTTTATGAGGAGATATTCATACCACCTAATATACTACTCTTATCCTACCGCTCAACATCGAGGTAAAGGCCGACGCCGGGATTGAGCGCCGGCAGGGGGTGGTGCAGGTGGCCTATTGAGGGGGCGAAAAACTCAGAGAGGCAGGTACTTCTGGCAATAAGCTTTGGTGTGGTCGAGGATGAAAAATAAGGCTGGGGTGTGTTCCAGGACGCTGGCGAACAGGGCTTTCAGGTCGTCCAGGGCATATTCGTGGGCGATCTCGTTGCGCAACTCGCGCAGTTCCCGGAATTGATCTGCAGAGGGGATGATCCCTCGCTTCTCAGCGCGGTTCAGCACATCGAGGAGGGTGCCTCCTTCTTCGAGTTCCAACCTGTCGATGTTCCTGAAAACCTTTTGCAGGACCATGTCACTGACCCGCGCAAAGCGGCTCGTCAGGGTCTCAAAGTGGTCGAAGTCCTCGTCGCTGAAGGCATCGTGTATGCCGATCTGGGTGCATTGGGCATGGGATCGCCGCAACCAGCGTTCTGCCTCGGCGAGCCGAGAAAGGGACTCTTTCAGCAGCGCGATGTACTCTTCCTGGGTCATAGTCTTATGCCCTGCTGCCGGGCAATCTTGACAAAGGGGCGGGACATATCCTGGGCGACCACCAGGTCGATCTTCTGTGCTCCGAGCAGGTCCAGCAGCCGCAGCTTGAGCCGGCGGCGCTGGTCAGGGCTGATGCGGGTGGAGAGGATGAGCAGGTCGATGTCCCCGCCGCGCCGGGTGTCGTCGGTCCTGGAGCCGAAGAGAAAGACCTCGGCTTCCATATCGGCCTGGGCTATCACCTCCTTGATCGCCTGCGCTTGCTGGGGGTTGAGTCGCATGGCAGGCAAATGTACTCCGGGGCAAGAGCAAAGGTCAACGATAAAAAAACTGTACTTTCCCCGCCTCGCACGTCTATTGATAAAGGGGGAAAATCTCAGGTGAACGGTAGACACTGTTAGGATGCTTGTCCTTATTTAAATAGAGGACCACAAACTTCCACTCTTTTCTTCCGTCTAATAATAATTGCGCCGCCCCTCCACTCTCTTTCCCAAGCCGGCTCATGGAGGAGTATAAGACCCGGTTGCTGAGCGGCAAGGCCCTGCTCCTGCTGGGACTTGGGGCGAGCGCCGCCTTTGCCCAGGAGGGCTACCGGCTCCTTCCCGACCGGGTGGTGGTCAACAGCGCCGCCCACTGGCAGGCCTGGAGTGCCCCCGAAGGCTCGCGGGTGCTCCTGCCCGAGGGCGGGGTGGAGCCGCGCCTGGTGCGCCGGCAGATCAACGCTGCCCTGGACGCCGGCCAGTTCCGCTATGTCAGCGAGGGAGACACCCTCAGCGGCGGGGTGCGGGCCGCCGGCTCCAACCTCCAGGCCGGCGGTCTGGCCATGGACGGAGACCTGGCCACTTACTGGGAGCCGGACCCCCAGAGCCCGCTGGAGAGCTGGTGGCTGGAACTGGACCTGGGGCGGGCGGTGATCGCCCAGCATATCCGGGTGCGCTTTGTGGAAGAGGGTGGGGGCGATCCCTTCCTCAAGTTCCGGGTGCTGATCTCGGACGGGCGCATCGCCCTGACCGAGGCGCGCAACCGGGAGTTTTTCAGGGTCGGACTGGTCACCGAGCCCAACAAGGACCAGCGGGAGTTCGAGTTCGAGGTGCAGCCCCAGCATCCGGCCCCCCTGGGCAGCACCGGCGAGGTGGCGCAGATCCTGCGCTTCGAGGCCCTGGGCAGCGACGGGGTGCGGGGCCGGGAGGTCGCTTCCGGGGAATACGCGCTGCTGGACTCCATCGACCAGGGCGCCATCGATTACTTCCGCCGCACCGGGGCCGGCCGCCAGATCCAGGTGGAAAAGGAGATCTACGAAGCCCTCCCGGCCCAGGAGCAGGGCCAGGTGCGCTATTTCCGCCGGGAGCGGCCCCGCCTGGCCGAGGTGGAAGTCTACACCTCCGGCGACGAGGTGACGCGCCTGACCCGGAGCCTGCCCAAGGCAGGAGTGGTGCGCATCGCCAACACCCGGCGGACCCGCGAGGTGGAGGACGGGATCTTCTCCACCTTCCGCAGCCTGCGGGAGTACGACCCCATCAAAAACGAAAACCAGATCGAAGTGGACCTGGGCACCCGCTACTGGCTGGACCGGGTTCTCCTGCTCAGCCCGGGCCAGCCGCCCCCGGCCTACCAGGTGCGCATCTGTGACGGCAGCGTGGACCCCAGCGGCGAGAAGATCTGGCGCGCTTTCGAGGAAAGGCAGAACCGCGAGGTCTTCTTGCGCCTGGAGGAGACCTTCCCCCTCCAGGAGGTGCGCTTCGTGGAGGTGCGCCGCCTGAAGCTGGAGGTGGGCAAGCGCGAGGGGGGCAACCTCAGCGAGGTGCAGGTCTACGGCGAGGGGTACGCCTCCGAGGTGGTGATGGTCTCCCCCCTGATCCGCCTGGGGCGGCACCGGCTGCTGTCCACCCTCTCCTGGAATGGGGATATTCCCCTGGGCACCCGCGTCGAGGTACGCACCCGCAGCGGTGACGAACTGCTCCATATCCCGCACTATTTCAACCAGCAGGGCGTGGAGATAGACGTGAGGACCTGGGAGAAGATCGCCGAGGCGGAGCGGCCCCCGGTGGTGATCGAGGACCAGCCCGGGGCGGACTGGAGCAACTGGTCTCCCTCCTACCTGCAACCGGGGGAGGAATTCAAGTCCCCCAACCCGCGCCAATATCTGATGGCCGAGGTGCGGCTGCTCAGCCAGGAACCCTTGCGGGCCGCCCGCCTGCGCCAGCTGCAGTTGCACTTCGATCCGCCCCTGGTAGACCAGGCCCTGGCTGAATTGTGGCCCACCACCGGGATCAAACCCGGCGAGGAACAGGAATTCACTCTCTACCTCCAGCCCCTCTTCACCGGCGCCAACCCGGGCTTCGACCGCCTCGAACTGCGCTCCTCTTCCTCGGCGCCCATCGAGCTGGTCTCGGTCTTCGCCGGCCAGAACGAGCGCCTGCTCCGCCCGCGCCGGCTCTGGCCCGGCACCCTGCAGGTGGAATCGGGCCAGGCAGGCGCCCTCTCCCTGGTCTTTCCCCAGCTGGCCGGGCGCCAGGATCTCCTCTACGCCATCCACTTCCGCACCCGGGTCTTCCTGAGCAACACCCTCTTCGGGGTGCGGCTGATCCGCAGCGCCCGGCCCGGGGTGGTCCAGGAGGCAGCCGCCGGCGAGGCCACCTCCCTGGTGGAGAGCCAGTCCTTGGTGGCGCGCGCCGATTTGCAGGAGATCACCCCCCTGGGCCAGGTGCAGCTGATCCCGCCGGTCTTCACCCCCAACGGCGATGGGGTCAACGACCAGGTGGCTATAGAGATCCCGGTTTTCGTGCTCGAAGGGCCCAAGCGCATCGCCGCCCAGATCTACGACCTGGCAGGCAGGCAGGTGCGCGACCTGTCGGTAGAGGCCTCTCAGGCCAGCGGCCTCCACCGCCTGCTCTGGGACGGCCGCGACCATCAGGGTATGCTCCAGCCTCCGGGGCTCTACCTGATACGCGCTGGGATCGACACTGATGCGGCGCGCAGTCATACGCAAGTGCTGAGTATGGTGGGGGTGGTGTATTGACCTCACCCCCTGACCCCCTCTCCCAGGGGAGAGGGGGTAAAAGCCACCTGCTTTTCTTGGCAGAAGTACCTATTCCCCTCTCCTTATAGGAGAGGGGTGAGGGGTGAGGTATGCGAAAGTTCCTCTTGGCCCTGCTCTTGCTGACTGCCGGCCTGACCCAGGCCCAAAACCGCGACCTGTACCGGGGCAACCTGGGCGCGCCCCGCGAGAGCCAGATCGCCCCCCACTACGAGGTGGAGTACGCCCTCCCCGAGGTGCATCGCTGGTACGCGCCCCTCCATCTGGCCGATCTCTACGACCGCCCCTGGCAGAGCGCGGACACCCGCTACGCCCGCACCACCTACACCCGTTATGTGAACGCCCTGCTAGAGGGCTACGAGTACTACGACCTGCTGGGCAGCCCCCTGGGCCGGGGCTGGCTGGTCTACTCATGGACCCAGCAGCAGCCCGGCCCCAAGGGCGACGAGATCATCAAGGTGCCGGTGCTAGCTCCCCGGGACGTGCGCAGCACGACTCAAGACTTCAGCGCGTACAACGCCTTCTTCAACCGCCTGGTGATCGCCGCCGACAAGAAGGGCGGCGGGGTGTACCGGCTGATGGTGGGCGACCAGATCTCCACCACCTTCACCCCCCTGACCTTCTCCAAGCCGCGCTACAACGGGCTGCGCCTGGATTGGTCCACCGACTGGTACCAGGCCACCCTGCTGCTGGCCCGGCCCAGCGGTCCGGACGGCCCGACCCCACCCCCGCCCGGGTCCTCGGGGGGAGCGTCGATCAGCGGGGTGCGCACCGACGCCACCCACCTGAGCGGGAGCCACGCCGAATTCCTGGCCGGCGGGCCGGCGCGCCTGGGCCTCACCTTTGTCAACGTGCGCAACGCCAACACCCAGCTCCCCCTCAACCACGGCAATCCCCTGGCCGGCACCCTGACCACCAACCAGAACCAGGCCCTGCGCAAGGTGTGGGTGCGCCTGCGCGACGACTCGCCGGCCGACCGGCAAGGCGGGGCGGCGCTCCTGGAGCACGATATCGTGCTGGTGGACACCAGCGGCCAGGAACTGCGCGGCAGCCAGATCGGCCTGGTCCCCACAATCGAGGGCGGCTTCGACCGGGGCGGCGCTTTGGTGGCCGACGGGAGCGATTTCATCCAGCTGGAGTACGATCTGGCCAACTTCTCCTATCAGGATCGCAACACCGCGGCGCTGGACCGGGTGCGCGTGGAACTGAAGGTGGCCGACGACTACCGAGTGGAGATGGCCTCCAACGTGCAGACCGATGGCCAGGCCCAGCGGGCCGCGGTGATCTTTCTGCCGGTGAAACGGGCCGCGGGCAACGTGCAGGACCGCAGCAACACCCGCTTCCTGAGCCTGGACTACGGCCTGCCGGTGGCCAGCGACGTCCTCGGCGCCAACTGGAACCTGGCCGAGTGGATGGGCTTTTCGGTGCAGGGGGAGATCGCCCTCAACCGCCTGCACCTGAGCTATCCCAACCCGGCCCGCACCCGGCACTACCGCTTTGCGCGCCAGGCCCCGGCCCTGTACAGCCAGGTGAGCTACCGGCACCTGCCCTGGCACCTATTTTGGGAAGGCTTTTCCATCGCCGCCGGATACAGCACCAGCTACTGGCTGACCGAGATCAACGGGGTCATCAAGTACCGGGCCCCGGTCCCCGCCCTCTACGAACTGGTGGAGGACGACGACGACCAGAACGGCCAGCCCGAGTGGAGAAGGCAGGCGCAGGCCCTCAGTGAAAGCGTCGAGGGCTACGACGAAATTCCCACCTGGCCCGGGTACGACGAGAACCAGGACTTCCTCAACGACTACAACCAGAACAACAACCTGATCCCCGACTACGAGGAACCCTTCCTGCGCTTCCGCGCCGACCGGCCCGCCTTTCTCTTCGGGATGGACATGAACCACAACGGCACCATCGACCGCTTTGAGAACGACAACCTGCCCGACTATCCCTACAAGCAGGACCACCGGGGCTACAATGTCTATGGCCAGGTCGAGGTGCTGCCCGAACTGGATCTCTTTGCCGGCCGCCAGCGCCTGCACCTGATCTCCGGCGACGGCCACACCCGGGCCTGGTACGGGATGGGCGCCTGGAACCGCGACACCCCCCAATGGCATCTGCGCTTCATCGCCTACGGCGAGCGGGTGCAGGACAATATCCCCGATGATTTGTCCCTCTGGGTCCAGCCGGTGGACGTCCAGGGCCGCATGCGCGCGGTCCCCGATCCCCTGCCGGCCCAGGACGCCTGGAGGCACACCCTGTACGCGGACTGGGACCAGCACCTGGTCGAAGGGCTGCGCCTGCAGCACCGCTGCAAGTGGGAATTTCTGCGCCAGCTCGACAGCGCCGCCTCCCTGGAGGAGCGCGAGGGCCGCCGCAATGCCGGTTTCCTGGGCCTCATCGACAAGGCCGAATGGAGCATCCCTCTGGGCATGGGCCTCTTGGAGCCGCGCTGGAAGAGCGAATGGCAGCGGGAGCGGCCCTTCAGCCTCAGGCAGCCGGCCTCCACCAGCCTGGAGCAATTGGGCATCCTGATGTGGACCCAGCCCCTGTTGGCCGAAAAGACCAAGGTCGGGTACTTCGCCCGTTACGGGCGGCAACTCTTCGACACCCAGCTCCAGGTGGGGCTGGAAGGGGACTGGTTCTGGCTGTTGAGAGGGCAGCGCGAGGAAGTGGGCGGGGATTTCTTCCGCTGGACCTGGATAGGCCAGCTCACCAACCGGGTGGCGTACCAGGGCTACCAGGTGGTCACCCGGGCCGGGCTGCGGCTGAGCCGTTGGCACTTCACCCACCTGCCGGACCAGCACAGCAGTCTCTTCTTCCTGACCCTCAACGCGGGGTTGAGGTAGTGGCACCTCTGCGAGGAAAAGAGATTGGTCTGCGAAGAAAAGAGAGCGGCTGTTACCCCCTCTCCTTCAGGAGAGGGGGCAAGGGGGTGAGGTTGATCCTGTTGCTCGCCGCGAGCACGGCCCTGGCCCAGCCGGCCCAGCAATTTGTGCTGGGGGAAGAGGAGCACCCCTGGGAGCGCGGGGGCGACGGCCGGGACCCCACCGTCCTGGCCAACAAATTCGGGGTGCTCAACGTCGTCACCATCGGGCCCAGCACCATCGAAGACACCACCAATACCCCGGGGGACGCCCTGGACTTTGGCCATCGTCCCGGCTGGATCGGCCCGCTCTTCTTCGCCGATGATCAGAACATCACCAGCCGGCTGCTGGCCATCCGCAATGGGCTCACCACCTCCAATGTGTCCATCGGCGAGGAGCAGCTCAGGCAGTTGACCGGGATGATCAACGGCAACCACCAGGTGGCCTTTGAGCGCAAGCCCACCCTGCTCAATCCGGAGGTCAAGACCCAGAACGTGCTCCTGATCTTCGACTTTGCCGCGCCCGTGGGCATCCACCGCATCCGCTTCTATCCGCGCAACACCGTGGTTTCCACCCCCTCGCTGCCCTATCAGTTCGATTTTCTGCACGGATACGAGGTCTGGGTCAACAAAGCCCAGACCAGCGCGCGCACTCCAGATCTGTTGGTGGCGCGCGAGCCGATCAACGAACAACCGGTGGTGGATCTGGAACTGGCTCCCCAATACGCGCGCCTGATCAAGCTCAAGTCCCTGGCCACCGTGCCCTTTGAGATCGACGAGGTGGAGATCTACGGCACCGGGTACCTGCCGCAGGCCACCTACCTGTCCGACATCATCGACCTGGAAGAGCGGGCCACGGTGGGACCCGTGAGCCTGAGGGCCGAAGCCGTGGGCGACTCCCTGTTCTCCAAACTCTCCCTGCGGGTGCGCACTGGCAACGACGACACCCCTATCAGCTACCGGCAGACCCTGCGCGACGTCAAGGACAAGGTCCTGGGGTACCGGGAGGTGGCGCCGACCCGGTACTACGCCCTCGACCCGCACGACCGGGCGTCCCTGGAGGAGGACACCCAGAACTGGAGCCCCTGGATCACGGCAACGCCGGGCAGCCTGCTCAGCGCGCCCATGCCCCGCCGCTACCTCCAGTTTCAGTTGGAAATGAGCGGCGACCTCTTTGCGGCCCGCCAGGTGGATAAGCTGGAGTTCGACTATCTGCAGCCTCCCATCGCCGACACCCTGCGGGCCGAGGTGTACCCGCGCCTGGCCCAGGCCGAGGAGCCAGCCACCTTCCGCTACGCCCTGCGCCTGGGGGCGGCTGGCACCATCCGGGGCTTCGACCGGCTGGAGGTGGACACCAACGGCGAGGCCACCCACATCCGGGCGGTGCAGGTGGACGGCCGGCCTGTGAACTTCTCAGTGGACTACGTCCGCCCAGACGGATTCAGCCTGAGTTTCCCCCTGGTCCGGGGGAACGGGGCCGTGCTGGAGTTCACCTTCGACCTGCCCATCTTCCGCTTCGGCACCACCTTTTCCGGCCGGGTCTACAACCGGGGGTCCGGCCAGGTACCCCAGGCCCTGGAGCCGGGCAATGTGCTGCGCTTTGCCCCCGACGACCAGGACGAACTGTCCAATCTCTTTGTGTCCATCCCTCGCAAACAGATCGGCCGGCTCATCGGCCAGGTGGACCTGCGCCCGGCCCTCTTCACCCCTAACGGCGACGGGGTGAACGACCAGTTGGAGATCGCCTTCAATCTGTTGCAATTGCTCAAGCCCGCACCGGTCTCCCTCGACCTGTACGACCTGGGCGGCCGGCGCCTGGGCGCCCTCTTCTCCGCCGAATTGGGCATCGGCCCGGCCCTGTACCACTGGGACGGCCGCCTGGAGGGCCACCTGGCCCCGCCGGGGATCTACCTCTGGGTGCTGCGGGTGCAGGCCGACGCCTTTGAGGAACGCCACAGCGGTACGTTGGGGATCGTGTACTGATGAGCAGCGGGGAAAGAGGGCCGGAGGTGCCCTGGAGGTGGTTCCCGGGGAGCGGTTGGGGAGGGAAGGACGAGGGATGTGGTGAGGGGGGAGCGGAGCCAGAGCGAGCGAGGAGGAAAGTCCGCGCCTTGGGAAACACCGGAAGGGCATCCCGGCCCGATGGGCGGGGGAGCGGAGTCAGAGCTAGCGAGGCGCAGCACCCCATACGTTGGGGTGCGGCGGGACGCGCCTTGGGAAAAACCGAAGCGGGTCGCTCCCTGACGCGCCACCGTTGATAACGAGAAAATGCATGACTCGACTAATGCTTGCAGTTCTTCTAGTCGTCGCGCCCCTTCGGGCCCAGGAGTACGGATCGCGCCTGGGCATTGTGCAGCGGGGCGGCAAGGTCAGCTTTGAGCCCACCGGACCGGGGGTGCTTTTCGACGCCCTGGACCCGGCCCTGCGCAAATGGTACGTGCCCCAGGAACTCTACCGCGAATATAAGTGGAAGCAGTGGGAATATTCCAACTACGCCCGCGAACCCTACGAGCGCTACGTGAGCATCTCCCTGGAGGGCAACTACTTCTACGACCTGTACGGCAACTTCCTCACCAGGGGTTGGCTGATCTACGACTGGCAGCAGACCAATCCCCAACCCTTCGGCTCCTCGCTGAATTCGGGAGACCCCAGAAGGGGCCGCTTCAGCTCCTGGTTCAACAGGCTGGTGGTGGCCGCCGATCACAAGGGGCAGTACCACTACGCCATCACCGTGGGCGACCAGATCCGCTCCACCCTCACCCCCATGACCTTTTCCAAGCCCCAGTTCAACGGCATCCAGTGGGACTTCTCCTCGGACAAGTACTCGGGCACCCTGCTGCTCTCGCGCATCAGCGCGCCTAGTTCCTTTGAAGGTACCACCACCCTCCCAGACCCTCCCTTACAGGCCACCGACAACACCAATCTGATCGGCAGCCGGCTGGTGGCCCAGGTGGGGGATTTCGTCTCGGTGGGCGGCACCTTTGTCAACATGCACCACAGCTATTCCCGGGCCGAAGCCTTCAGCGACAACCTGCTGGCCGGGAATCTCCTGGGCGTGCAGAACACCGCGGCGGTGGGCAGGGTCGAGGTGCTGATCAGGGACGATTCCCCCGAGGACGGCGAGGGCGGGGGTGCCCTCTTCGCCTCGGACATCCTGATCTGGGACCTGGACGGGGCCCAGACCCGGGGCAGTGAGATCGGCTTCCGCGCCCTGGTCGAGGGCGGTTTCCAGCGGCGGGGCTACCTGGCGGCCGACGGCAGCGAGCTGATCCGCCTCAGCTTCGATTTCTCCAATCCCAGCTATACCGGCCCGGTGCCGGTGCGCATCGCCCGGGCGCAGGTCGAGCTGGTGGTGGCCAATGACTTCAGGGTGGAGATCAGCTCTGACCGGCAGTTGGGCAGCCGGGGCAACCTGGATTTCACCACCGTGGCCAGGGCCGCAGGCAATGTGCAGGACGGCTCCAACCAGCAGGTCCTGGCCTTCGACTACGGCCTGCCCACTGCCAATCAGGTGGCCGGCTTCACCGTGGAGCTGAACGAGCTGCGGGGCTTCAGAGGCTACATGGAGGTGAACCTCAATAACCAGTACCGCCAGTACCCCAATCCCCGCCTCGTGCAGCACCACGCCTCCAGCACCCGGGCCGAAGCCTGGCTCTTCAACCTCTCCCACACCGCCTATCCGTACTTCGCCTTTGGCGAGGCCTTTGAGGTCAGCCCCTTCTACTCCACCTCCATGGCCGTGATCTCCGAGGTGGGCCAGTTGGATTACGGCAACGAATTGCAGCGCTACGAACTGGTGGAGGACAACGACGACCAGGACCGGCGGCCCGACTGGAAGCGCAAGGGCTGGACCACCGGCGACGACGAACTCTTCCCCGGCTGGGACGAGAACAACGACTTCATCTCCGATTTCAACCAGAATGACAGCGACGTGAGCCCCAACCGTTTCCCCGATTACGAAGAGCCCTTCCTGCGCTTCCGCGCCGACCGCCCCGACTTCCTCTATGGGGTGGACATGAACCACAACCAGTGGGCCGACCGCTTTGAGAACGACGAGGAGCCCGACTACCCGTACCCGCGCGACCGCAAGGGCTACAACGTGTACGGCGGGGCCTTCCTCACCCCGGACCTGCGCCTCACCCTGGGCCAGGAGCGTTTCCGCCAGCTCTCCGAAGCGCGGCGCACCCTGGCCACCTATGCCCTGGTCACTGCTGACCGCCACCTCTCCTGGGGCCGGGTGCGCCTCTTCCAGGACCTGCGCAAGGTGCGCGACACCATCCGCGACGACCTGATCCAGTGGCTGCAGCCGCCCAACACCCGCGGCGACCTCTTCCCAGTGCAGGACGCCCTGCCGGCCCCCCACACCTGGGTTGACACCTCCTGGCTGGGGGCCGAGTACACCCGCATCCCCGGGCTGCACCTGGAGGGCAAAGTCAAGTGGCAGTACTACCGCCAGCAGGAGACCCGGCGCCAGCTTTTGCTGCGCGGCCTGCGCAAAGAAGCCTCCTTCCTGGGTCTGATCGCCAAAACCCAGTACGAATTGAAGCTGGGCCGCCTCGCCCTGGGGCCGGCCTGGAAGAGCGAGTGGCTGCGCCAGACCCCCATCCTGAGCCAGGAATTCCGGCGCGCCGAACTGAACGAGTTGTTCATGGCCCTGATGCGCCTGCCGGTGCTGAGCAACAGCTTCCTGGAAGGCGGGGTGGAGTACCATCTCTTCTACCAGCTGCGCGATCCGGCTCCCCCGGGGGCCGAGGACAGCTTTGAGGAGTTGACCGCGGCGGCACAATTGACCAACCTCACCCAGTATCTAGGATATAGATTGACCACCATCATCGGCCTGCAGATCAGCCAGCGCCGCTCCGAACTCTTGGACACCCAGACCAACACCCGGGGCTTCATGACCGTGTACGCGGGAGTGGAGAAATGATGGAACAATACCAGTCCGAGGCGGCGGGGAGCAAGCCCCTGAGAGGATTCCATCGCGCCTCTGGCCACAGGACAGTGGCCAGAGGTCGATGGCCTCGGAGTGCCCCAGGGATGGGGCACGAGAATGAACGAAGGGGCTGCTTCCCGACGCCATACCGAGTGGCTGGCTCTCTATCGCTCCTCCTAGTGCTGCTGCTCTTCGGCTGCGGCGGGCGGACAGAAGTGCTCAGCCCCGAAGAGCAGGCCACCCCCCTCTTTGCCGACCCCGCCCTGGAAAAGTCGGTGCGCCAGGCCCTGGCCCAGCCCAAGGGCGCCCTGGACGAGGCGCAGTTGCAGGCCCTCGAAACCCTCGACGCTGCCCAGCAGGACATCGCAATGCTGGAGGGCATCGAAAAGCTGAGCGGCCTGCGCCAGTTGCGCCTGTCCCAGAACCAATTGCGAAACCTGAATCCCCTCCGCAGCCTGACCCACCTGCAGGTGCTGGACCTGAGCCGCAACCAGGTGCAGGATATCCTGCCCCTGGCCGGCCTGGGCGAGTTGACCCACCTGAACCTCGATTTCAACCAGGTTCCCCCGATCCGCACCCTCTCCCGGCTGGGCCAGCTCCAGGTGCTGGACCTGGCCAACAACCAGGTGCGGGATATCTCGGTTCTGCTGGACCTGGGCCGGCTGCGCAGCGTGGAATTGTCTGGCAACCCCCTGAATGAGACCTCCCTCAGCGAACACCTCAAAACCCTGGACAGTCGCGGGGTGCAGGTGAACTTCTACACCCCTGAGCCCATCATCTTCCTCCCCGACTGGCGGCTGGAAGACCTGCTGCGCAAAAAGCTGAAAAAACCCGTGGGCAACCTGACCTCGGAGGATCTGGAGGGCATCACCGTCCTGAATATCCCCGAGAATTCAAAGATCGAGGACCTGCGGGGCCTGGAGCACATCACCAACATGAGTCAGTTGGTCATCCTGAAGAACCCGGTGGTGGACCTGACCCCGCTGAAGGAGCTGAATAAACTCACCAACCTGAAAATCACCGATACCAAGGTAAAGGACCTCTCGCCCCTGGCCGGCCTGGTGAAGATGCGCGTCCTCAATCTGTCCCACAACCAGATCGAAGATATACGACCGCTGGCCGACATGACTGCCCTGGGGAGCCTGGATATCTCCTACAACAAGGTGAAGGATATCTCGCCGTTGGCGGGGCTGAGAACCCTGAGCGCCCTTTTTCTCGATGTCAACCCCATCGAGGATTTCACCCCCCTTTCCCGCCACCGGAACCTGATCAGCCTGAGCCTGGAACGCACCGTGTTGCGGGATCTCTCCGCCCTGGCGGATTTGCGGAACCTGAGAATAGTGGACATCGCCGACAACCTGGTGGAGGACCTCTCCCCCCTGGCCGGCCTCGACCTGATCGAACTCCACCTGCGCAACAACGACGTGGAGGATCTCTCCCCCCTGGCCGGGCATCTGCGGATGTCCACCCTGGACTTTTCCAGCAATCAGGTGCGCGATCTGAGCGTGCTGGCTGGCCTGAAGTCGCTGCGCTACCTGCGCCTGTACTCCAACCAGGTGAGCGACCTGGAACCCCTCAGAGAACTGGTCTATCTGAGCGAGTTGAACTTCACCAGCAACCAGGTGAGCGATCTCTCCCCCCTGTTCCGCCTGGTCCGCTTGCGCATCCTGGAGTTTTCTGACAACGAGGTGAAGGACCTCTCGCCGCTGTCGGCCATGAACATCCTCCTGTCCCAGTTGGGCTTTGCCGGCAACCAGGTCGAGGACATCTCGGTCCTGGCGGGACTCGCGCAGTTGAGCGACCTGAACGCCCACACCAACCACATCGTCGAGATCGGGGCCCTGGCCGGTCTGAAGTTTCTCACCAAGGTGAACCTGTTCCGCAACCCCCTCAACCCCGCCACCGCCCTGCCCGTGGTCAGCGAACTGGAGCGGCGCGGGGTGCAGGTCAATTTCTGATGAAGAGGATTGCCCTCCTCCTCTTGCTGGGCCTGTGGGCTGGCCCGCTCTACGCCCTGGATCTGCTGGAACTGGGCCCACGGGGCCAGAAGTGGAACAAGATCCGGGAATCCTCCCGCTTCATGGCCGTCGCTGCGGATTCCATCTGGATCTGGCCTGCCGAACCGCGCGCCAATCTGGCCCCCCAGACCCTGGCGCGCAAAGGCGGTATCTACGCCGAGGTGCTGCGGGAGGTGCTACCAGGCTTTCTGGGGCCTGCCCTGGCAAAAAAGCCAGGCCTGGAGTCCTGGATAGACGGCGATGCGGCCACGGCCTGGAACCCGGAGGAAGATGAGGAACTCGGGCGCCAGCCCACCCTCCACCTGGATCTGGGCGCCACCTTCAGGGTGAACCGCATCCGCTTCCACCCGCGCCTGGACGAAGAACACCGCGGCCTCATCCTGGGCAGTTTCGATATCAGCACCAGCGACGGCACCGTTGCCGCCGCGCTGACCGCTGAGTACAAGTCCCTCTTCTCCTACACCGAAACCTTCCCCAACCGCCAGACCGTGGTGGACCGTTCCTTCACCAGCCGGGATGTGCGTTATATCCGCCTCAGCTCTCAGGAGAAGGAAGCCTGGGAGATCGCCGAACTAGAACTCTACAGCGACGGCACCCTGCCCACCGGGGAATTCACCTCCATGCCCCTCTTTGTGCGCGGCGGCTCGCCAGTGTGGGGGCAGGTGAAGGCCAATGGCGAGGATCTGAACCGCCTGCCCTTCACCCTCCAGACCCGCACTGGCCCGGACGAAGAGCCCCTGGTCTACTATATCAAACGGGGCGACGAATTGGAGCGGGTTTCGCGCTCAGATTACAACAATGTGGCCCTGCGCCGCTACACCACCATCGGCGTGGTCGAGGAGGAGCAGGGCCCCATCCTGCCCAACCCCGAATGGAGTCCCTGGCAGACGGTCTCGGACGGGCTAGTGCTTTCCCCCTCCCCCCAGCGCTATCTGCAGTTCCGCCTGCTCTTTTCCGAACCGGGCCTGGTCCTGCGCGACCTGGCCTTCGAGTACGTCCGCCGGCCCCTGGCCACCGCCCTCAAGGGCGAGATCAGCCCCCTGGAGGTGGAGCCAGGGGTTGAGACGGAGTTCACCCTCTCCCTGGAGATGCAGTTCGACCCAGGCCGCCGCGACACCGGGGTGCGCTACCTCCAGGTCCTGACCCCGGCAGTGGTGAGCCAGGTGGAGCGGGTGCTGGTGGACGACCAGGAAACGGTGTTCAGCGCCGCGTACCAGCCCGGCGAGGGTTTCACCGTAGATCTATGGCAGCGGGTGGTGCAGGCCGGCAGCTTTGTGCAGCTCGTCTTCCGCGCCGCCCTGTTCCGCGACGGCACCCCCTTCCTGGTGCGCGCCGTGGATCTGCGGCCCGAGGAGGGTGGCCTGGAAACGGTGTACCAGACCGTGCGCGAGGGGGACGTGGACCCCTTTTCGGTGGGCGGCCAACTGGTGGTCCGCTTCCGCACCCCCAGCCAGAAGCTGGTGCAGGCCCTGGGCAAGGGCAAGGCCCTGATCACGCCCAACGGCGACGGGATCAACGACTTCTTCGCCCTCTCCTACGGGCTTTTCATGCTGATCCAGCCGGCCCCCGTCACCCTCTCCATCTTCGACTTGTCTGGCCGGCAACTGCGCCAGAGCTATGCCGGCGCCGACCTGAGCGGCCAGTACACCCAACTGTGGGACGGCACCGACGCCCAGGGCCACCTAGTGCCGCCCGGCATCTACCTCTACCGCATCGAGGTGGACGCCGACACCGGCCACCACAGTTGGCAGGGCACCGTGGAGGTGGCGTACTAGCGGCGGGGCTACCCCCCTACTTGACACATCCCTCTCCTCCATCCATCTTACCCCCCCAAACAGGAGAGGAGCGATGCCACTTACCCCCCAGCAGATCCGCCACTACCGCGAAAAAGGCTATGTGATAGTCCCCGGCTTCTTCGCGGACACCGCCGGCTACATGGTCGAGCACTATATGCGGCTGCGCGCCGAAGGTCCTAAACCCGGCGACACCGGCGGCACCACCGACCATCCTGAAGATCCCAACCACAAGTACCCCCGCATGATCAACATGCACAACTGGGATGAGCCTACTAAAGAGTGGGCCACCCGGCCGGAACTGATGGAGGCCGTGGGCCAGCTCATCGAGGATCAGGCCGTGCTCATCCAGACCATGCTCTACTTCAAGCCCCCCAGCGGCCGGGGCCAGGCCCTCCACCAGGACCAGCAGTACATCACCACCGACCCCCTCATCGGGGTATGGGTCCCCCTGGAAAGGTCCGACCGGGCCGTGGGCCAGATGGTGGTGGTCCCCGGCTCGCACCTGCACGGCCTGCTGGAGGTGGAAGCGGCCGACACCTCCATCTCCTTCACCAGCGCCCAGAGCCTCATTCCCGAGGGGCTCGAAGAGATGGGCCTGGACATGGAGGCCGGCGATGCCCTCTTCTTCGCCGGCAAGTGTATCCACGGCTCCTACACCAACACCACCGCCGACCGCTGGCGCCGCACCTTCATCTGCCACTACATCGGCGAGCATTCCCAAAAATTCGTGCCCCCTCAGGGGCGGCACGTCTCCCATGTGAAAGCAGTGCACTGACATGAGCCATCCCCTTTTCGACATGAGCGGCTGCGTCGCCCTGGTGACCGGGGCGGCCAGCGGCATGGGCAAGGCCATGAGCATCGCCTTTGCCGAGGCCGGCGCCGATTTGGTGCTGGCCGACCGCAACAGCGCCGGCTTGCAGGCCACCGCCGATCAGATCGCCAAACTGGGCCGCCGCGCCCTGCCGGTGACCTGCGACGTCTCCGACCCGGCCCAGATCCGCGAACTTTTTGGCCGGCTCGACGCCGAGTTCGGCCGCATCGACGCCCTGGGCAATGTGGCCGGCGACGGCCTCCTGGCCAAACCCGAGGAAGTGAGCATGGAGCAGGTGCAGCAGGTGCTCCAGAACCTGGTCATCGGCCGCTTCTGCTGCTGCCAGGAGGCGGGCCGGCGCATGCTCAAGGCCGGCCGGGGCAGCATCATCAACATCGGTTCCCTGGCCAGCGTCACTGCCCTGGGCCGCGGCCATATCGCTTACAGCATGGCCATGGGCGCAGTGGTGCAGATGACCCGCGAGTTGAGCACCGAATGGGCCGGTCGGGGCGTGCGCGTCAACGCCATCCTCCCCGCCCAGGTGCTCAACGCCGGCCTGGAGGCGCGCATGCAGGCCGATCCCCCCCTGCGCGACACCTATTTGCGCGGCATCCCCAGCGGCCGCTTCGGCCGCCCCGACGACATCAAGGGCCTGGCCATTTTCCTGGCTTCAGACGCCTCGCCCTGGATCACCGGGGCCATCATCCCCATGGACGGGGGCAACCTGGCCCAGAACGCCAACGGCACCTATACGGGCGCGCCCAGAGGGTGAAGATGAAGATCACCCGCATCGAGACCATCTGGATCGACGAGCAGCCCAACACCCTGTGGGTGCGCCTGCACACCAGCGACGGGCTGATCGGCCTGGGCGAGACCTTCTATGCCCCGCGCGCCGTCAGCGCCCTGATCCACGACGTCTTCGCCACCCTGCTCATCGGCCGCAGCGCCTACGACATCGAAAACCACTGGAACAATCTCTTCTCCACCGTCAACTTCTTCGGCTTTGCCGGTTCCGAGATGCGGGCCATCAGCGCCATCGATGTGGCCCTGTGGGACCTCTTGGGCCAGCACACTGGCCAGCCCATTTACAACCTGCTGGGCGGGCGCAGCCGCGACCGCATCCAGATCTACAACACCTGCGTCAGCTACGGGCCGCACCAGGACTACCACGCCTGGATCGAGGGCCGCACCGGCCAGCTCGCCCAGGAACTCTTGCGCCAAGGCATCAAGGCCATGAAGATCTGGCCCTTCGACCAGTTCGGCGTCTCCCTGGGCGGGCCCATCGGGCAGCGGGCCGGGGCCGGGGCCGTGGGCCCGGTGGGCCACTACCTGGGCAAGGAACAACTGAAGAAGGGCCTCTCCTGCGTCGAGGACATCCGCCGCACCGTGGGCGACCAGATGGAGATCGCCATCGAGGGCCACGCCCGCTGGAACCTGCCGGTGGCGGTGCAGATTGCCCGCGCCCTGGAGCCGTACGACATCCTATGGCTAGAGGAGATCATCCCACCAGACAACGTGGAGTCCTACGCCCGGCTCAAGACCCAGACCAAGGTGCCCCTGTGCGTCAGCGAGCGGCTCTTCACTCGCTTCGGCTTCCGCCAGGTGGTGGAACAAAACGCCGCGGACATCATCATGCCCGACATGGCCTGGACCGGCGGCCTGAGCGAGACCCGCAAGATCTGCAGTCAGGCCGACACCTACTACCTGCCGGTGGCCTGCCACGACTGCATCGGCCCGGTGGCCCTGTGGTCGGCCGCCCACCTGACGCTGCACGTGCCCAACGCCATGATCCAGGAGACGGTGCGGGGCTACTACCAGGGCTGGTACGACGAAGTGATGACCGATAGCATCGACGCCTGCATCCGCGAGGGCATGCTCTCCCTGCCCGGGCGGCCTGGCCTGGGCACGGCCCTGCGTGAGGAGGTGCTGGCCCGCCCGGACGTGCATATCGAAGTCTCGGACGAGAAAAAACTTTTCGACCCTTCGCGGGGATGAAATAGAGAAGAGAAAGGGATCTGCGGCGATGTGTGGGATCTTCGGGTATTTCGGCTCGCGTCTGGCCTATCCCCTGCTCCTCAACGGCCTGCGGCGCCTCGAATACCGAGGGTACGATTCTGCGGGTATGGCCGTGCTCGCCGACGGGCTCCACACGGTCAAGGCCGCAGGCAGGGTCAAGAACCTGGAGGCCCTCCTGGAGGCCAGTCCGCTGGCGGGAAGCGCGGGTATCGCCCACACCCGCTGGGCCACGCATGGGGTCCCCTCGGAGCAGAACGCCCATCCGCACCGCGACTGCAGCGGCCAGATCGCCCTGGTCCACAACGGCATCGTCGACAATTTCAAGGCGCTCAAGCAACTGCTGGAATCGACGGGGCACACCTTTGCCTCGGACACCGACACCGAGGTGATCGCGCACCTGGTCGAGGCATTCTACGAGGGGGATCTGGAGGAGGCGGTCCGCAAGGCCCTGCTGGAGGTCGAGGGGACCTATGGCCTGGCGGTCCTGCACGCGGCCGAGCGCAAGATCGTCGCGGCCAGGAAGGGGAGCCCGCTGGTCCTGGGCATCGGCCAGGGCGAGTACTTCATCGCCTCGGACCCGACGGCCATCGCCGAGCACACCAAAAACGTGATCTACCTGGACGACTTCAATGTGCTGACCGTGGACGAGGAGGGGTACCGGGCGACGGACCTGACCAAGGTCCCGATCAACCATCAGATCCAGCAGATCACCTGGGAGGTGGAGGAGATCGAGCGGGGCGACTTTGCCCACTTCATGCTCAAGGAGATCTGCGAACAGCCCAGCCGCATCCTCGACACCTGCCGGGGGCGCATGGACGCGTCCCGCGGCGAGGTCTACCTGGGCGGCCTGCGCGAGGTTTCCGGCCGCCTGGCGCAGACCAGGAGGCTCATCATCGCCTCCTGTGGGACCTCGTGGCACGCCGGCCTGGTGGGCGAATACCTCTTCGAGAGCCTGGCGAAGATCCCGGTGGAAGTGGAGTACTCCACCGAACTGATCTGCAAAGAGCCGATGATCGGACCAGAGGACACCTTCATCGCCGTCAGCCAGTCGGGGGAGACGGCGGACACCCTGGCCGCGCTCCGGCTGGCCGCCTCCCGGGGAGCGCTGACCCTGGGCATCGTCAACGTGGTCGGCAGCAGCATCGCGCGGGAGACCGGGGCCGGGGTCTACATCCACGTCGGGCCGGAGATCGGCGTGGCCAGCACCAAGGCCTTCACCGGGCACCTGACCGCCTTGGCGCTGATGGCCGTGTACCTGGGCCGGCTCCGGGGAACACTGGAGGCCGAGCGGGCCAGGCAGGTGCTCGCGGGGCTGGAACGCATCCCGGCGCAGATCGAGAGCATCCTGGAGCGCGGCGAGGAAATACGCCAGGTCGCCAGGGCCTATGCGCAGCACGCCAATTTCCTTTACCTGGGACGGGGCATCAACTTCCCCATCGCCCTCGAAGGCGCGCTCAAGCTCAAAGAGGTCTCCTACATCCACGCCGAAGGCATCCCTGCGGCAGAGATGAAACACGGCCCCATCTCGCTGGTGGACGAGACCATGCCGGTGCTCTTCGTCCTCAGCCGGGGGGACGAGACGGCGCGGGTGCTGGGCAACATGGAGGAGATCCGCGCGCGGAAGGGGAGGATCGTGGCCATCGCGCCAGAGGGCGAGGAGCGGGTGGCGGCCTACGCGGACCAGTTGATC
>JACPJE010000179.1 GCA_016187725.1 Candidatus Latescibacterota bacterium | reverse complement strand
GTTGAGGGGACCTGAAGCGCGGGATTTGAACGGGGATGGCCGCATCGATGGGCAGGACTACGATCTCTTTGTCCGCCAGAACGGGTCTTTCCCGGGCACAGGGGGGCAACTTCCTGGCGGCAATATCCCCGGTGGTATCCCCGGCAACATCGGCGACTTTCCCGGTGGCAATATCCCGACCTTCCCTTCTCCGGATGAATGGTTGAAGAGTGGGCAGGCGGAGGATCTGAACCGGGACGGCCGCATCGACGGGGAGGATTTTGAGATCTACAAAGAGATCGCCGCGGAGGAGGGCGGCATTTGCCCCAGGACCAATGGTTGAGGGGACCTGAAGCGCGGGATTTGAACGGGGATGGCCGCATCGATGGGCAGGACTACGATCTCTTTGTCCGCCAGAGCGGGTCTTTCCCGGGCGCAGGGGGGCAAATTCCCGGCGGCAATATCCCCGGCAACATCGGCGACCTTCCCGGTGGCAATATCCCGACCTTTTTCTCTCCCGATGAGTGGCTGAAGAGCGCGGAAGCGGAGGATCTGAACCGGGACGGTCGCCTCGATCAGGAGGATTTCGAGATCTATAAAGAGATCGCCGCCGAGGAACTGGGCGGCAACATTCCCGGCGGCCAGCAGCCCGGTCCAATTGGGCAGCAACCTGGGCAGCCGAACCAACCGGGCGGACAGGCGCTGGCGGCCTTCAACGACTGGATCAGAAGCCCGCAGGCCGGCGACCTGAATGGCGATTTCCGCATCGACCGGCAGGACTACGAGCGTTTCGTGGCCAATCCACAGGCGGCTTTGCCTCCAGGCTTCGAGATTCCCCTGGGCGGCGAGCGCTTCGAGGGCAACCTGGACGGCGTCGACTACGAAAAGGAGCTGGTGATCATCAGCCGCCGGGAACTGCGTCCGGCCGAGGCTCTCATCCTGCAGGACCGGGAGGGCCGGATTCTCAATCCCTACCAGTTGCGCGATCTGGTGGGCAGCCACCCGCGGGTCGAGGTCACCCTCAACGGGGACGAGGAGATCGTGCGCATGGTCATCCTCAACCGGATCGAGATCAGCGGGGGCCAGCCGCAACCCGGCGGGCAGGGCGGCCAGCCCCAGCCGGGCCCCCAGATCGGGCAGGAGTACTTCGGGGCAGTGGGCCGCATCGACGAGGGCAAGATCATCCTGACCGGGCCGCGTTTCCGGGTCACCTCCAGCACCCGGGCCGCCGATGCGGACAACAAAGCGATAGAGCTGGGCAACCTGCCGGTGGGCCAGTTGGTGACAGTGACTCCCGGACCTCCGGACCCCGCCTCTGGCTCCCCAGACCCGACGGCCATGCGCATCCAGTTGGTGGACCCGCGCCGGCCGCCCCCGGCCCGCTACGACCTGGTCAGCGGCAATGTGATTGTGCTCGCCGGCGGGGTGCTGGAACTGGCCGGGCCCATCGCCGCGCTCGGGCCGAATACCCAGTTCAGCAGCGCCGAGGCTGATCAGCAACTGGGCCCCAGCGACGTCAAAGCCGGCGACTTTGTGCGCATCTCCACCAATCAGCCCGGTTTCGGCGACAGCTATCCAGTGGCTACCCAGGTGGTGCTGCTGCCGGCTTCGGTAGGCGGGGGTGCTCCTCCGTTCCAGCAGCCGGGCCAGGAGCCTTCATCCGGCGGGAGCAACGCCCAGGAGATCCGCGTCGAGGGCTTTGTCGCCAGCGTGGACGAGGCCGGGCGCTATCTCTCCCTGGAAGGAGAACGCCTCGAACTGGACGCCCGCGCCCTGATCTTTGGCCTGGACAACGAGCGGGTCGAACTGGATTACCTGGTGGCCGGCGACCTGCTGGAGATCGACACCCGGCCGGGTGGGCAGCGAGGGTTTATGGTCACCCGCATCAAGGTGGTGGACCCGGCGACCCAGACCTTCCAGCGGCCTGGGGTGAAGGTGGGTTCCTTCGAGGGGATAGAGGAGGGCGAGTTGGTGCTGAGTGGCCCCTTCTTCCAGGTGCCCACCGACGCCGACATCGATGGCCAGGGCGGGCGCTCCATCGCCTTGGGCGACCTGGAGGAGGGCGACTACGTCCGCCTGGCGGCCAGTTCCCCGCGCTACGATCGGGGCGAGACCTTGCCGGTGGCCTTCAAGATCCGCGTCAGCCAGGCCCCTCAGGGGGTCGCCGGGGCTCCGGGCCAGCCAGGGCTACCCGGCCAGGACGAATGGCTGGGCAGCCCCCAGGCCAGCGACCTGGACCGCAACGGCAGGGTCGATCCGGCGGACTACGAGATCTTTCTGCGCCAGCTCAACGGGGAACAGCCGGGCGGCCCACCGTCAGGCCCCTTCCAGCAGGGCGGTGGGCGGCGGGTGGTCGGCTCCTTCCCCGAGGACGGGGACGTGGAGATCCCCGCCGCTGGAGTGGTGGAGGTCACCTTCAACCAGCCGGTCAATGACCTGCTCTTCCAGCCGGAGTTCCAGTTCATGGTCTTCCCGCAGCCCCTGTCCTTCGGCGGCCTGGAGATCAGCGCCGATGGCCGGTCCATCTCGGCCGAGGTGGATCTGGAAGAGGACAAGGTCTACCAGCTGGTGGTCATCAGCAGGGACACGGGCCTCTACTCCATCCAGTTCTCCACCGGCGAGGAGATTTCCGCCTCTTCGGTGGCCGGCGAGATCCGGCTACCGGCGGAGTTGCCGGGCAACGCCGGCTTTATGCCCGGCGAGTCCTACGCGGTATTGCTGGCCGGCCTGCCCGAGGGCGGGTTGGAGCCGGATTCTGGGGAATTCAGTGAACTCATCGTCTCAGGAGCGCCCCTCAACGGCCCGCGCTTCCAGTTTGAAAACGTCAATCCCGGCACCTATAACCTGGCGGCCTTCATCGTCCTCAACCTGGGGCCGGGCGGGTTCCTCGACCTGCAGATCCTGCATCCCGAGCCAGTGGTGGTGGGCGCTGACCAGCAGGTGAAGGTGGACCTGCAGGTGACTCTGCCGGAGCCGCTGCAGGTGGTCTCCCTGACCCCGCAGTCAGGGGCCACCGGCGTGGCCAGCGAGGTGGAGGTCGAGATCCAGTTCAACAAGCCCGCCTTGCTGGAAGGGGAGGATCTGATGGTCATTCCCCCGCCCGAAGAGACCGGCGAACTGCAGGTGAGCGCTGACGGCACCACCTACACCCTGCCCCTTGAGCTGGCCGCGGACACGGCCTACCGGGTGGTGGTGCTGGACGCCGAGGACGAGGAGGGCAATGAACTGGGCGAATCCGCCACGGCGGTGTTCACCACTGGCGCGGCCTTTGCCGGCAGCCGCAGCCTCAGCGGCCGGCTGCTCTTGCCCGACCTGCCCGGCAACCGGCGCTTTGTGGGGCCGATCTTCGTGGGCCTGGTGACCTACGAAAAGGTGGAGGAGGCCGGGTTCGGCCTGTCCTCTTTTGACGAGGCGGACGTGGTTGCCTCGGCCATCGCCTTCACCCCGGAGTTCACCATCGAGAATTTGCCGGTGGTGGCCGGGTACGCGCTGGTCGCCTTTGCCCAGGTCGATGTGCCCCGGGGCTTCAGGCCGCCGCATCCGCGGCAGCGTTCCCTGCCGGTCTTCGATCTGCGGACCGAACGGTACCGCAACCCGGGGGAGGGCTTCGACACCATCGAACTCTTCGGCACTTCCTTTGGTCCAGACGGCCTGCCGGTGCGGGTGCGCCCAGGTCAGCGGGAGGTCGAGGTCATGCTGGTGGGCGAGTCGCGCACCCGCGATGAGCTGCTCTTCATCACCCAGGCGCAGGGCGTGGCGCAGAGGACCACCGCCCAGTTCGACCCGGTGGTCGAGTTGAAGGGCGGGGCCGGTCCGGTGGCCTGGCCCACGGCCGGAGCCGAGCTGAGCAAGAGCGGCATCCGGGTGGCCTTCAACAAGCCCCTGCGCGCCGAGTCGAGATTTGTCGCCATCGAGGCGGTGCTCAACGGCCAGTCCCTGCGCGCCTTCAACCTGGAGCCCGACCGCAAGGCCATCGTCTTTCCGGTGGCCCTGCAGACCGGGCAGTTCTACCAGTTCTCAGTGTTCAAGGCCGAGGGCGTGGACGGCAGCCGGCTGGAGCGGCCCCTGGATCTGGCCTTCAGCACCGGGGCGGTCGAGGTGGCCTTCGGCTCCATCGCCGGCAGCGTGACCCTCAGGACCCAGGATGAGGAAGGCAATGAGCTGACCGGCGACCAGGCCGACCTGATCGACGAGGCCACGGTCACCCTGATGCAGGTGAGCGGGGCCAGATCCCTGTCCCTGGTCAGTGTCCGCGCGGTGGACGCCGAGGGCGCGTACCTGGTCGACGGGGTGCTGCCCGGCGCGTACCAGGTCTTTGCCGAAGTGCACACCGCCAGCGGCCAGGTGCTCAATCCCATCTACGAAGGCACGCTGCAGGTGGCCGGGGGAACCCAGCTGGCGGACATCGACCTGCTGGCCACGGTGGTGGTGGCCGCCGAGGAAGACACCGCCACCGGCGTGACCGTCAAGACCGCCCCGCCCGGCGGCAACGAGGGGGCGGCGATCAGCATCGACCTGAACGACGCTGCCGGCGACCAGGGCCTGGCCACCCTGGCCGACCTGGAAGCCGACCAGGACCTCACCCTGGACATGTACGCCTCGGGAGCCACG
Source organism: Candidatus Latescibacterota bacterium (assembly GCA_016187725.1). Classification (GTDB taxonomy): domain Bacteria; phylum Latescibacterota; class UBA2968; order UBA8231; family UBA8231; genus SICG01. Next base: position 1,461 of record JACPJE010000179.1, on the reverse strand, counting down.
GATGTGTCCGGGTACGCGGTCAAGCTGGGCTACGATCCGGCGGTCCTGGAGTTCGTCGAGGCCACCGACGATGCGGGCGAGGGGAATTTCCTGCGCCTCAACAGCGGCACCGCCCTCTTCCTCTCGCCGCTGCTGGGCGAGGGCACGGTGGAGTTCGGCGGCGCCATCCTGGGCGCCAAGGAAACCACGGCCGTGGACGGGGCCGGCTTCCTGGGCCGCTTCTCCTTCCGCATCCTCGAAGGCTTCTCCGGCACCCAGATCGCGGTGCAGACCGTGGATCTGAAATCGCTGATCGGTCAGGACAAACTGCAGCCCGGCCTGGCGGCCAAGCTGGTGCCCCCGGTCTTCCTCGACCAGACCAAGGGGGCGGTCTCCTTCGACTTCGACAACGACGCGGGCGACCAGGAGGAATTCAACAAGGGGTTCATCACCGCCGGCTCGCTGGTGGAGATGGACCTGTACCTCAACTTCGACAAGGTCGGCGACGGGACCTTCAAGGACCTGTCCAACTACTCGGTGAAGGTGGAGTTCGACCCCGACCAGCTCACCTTCATCAGCTATGCTCCCGAAACCACTGAGGAGGAGAACATCCTGATCGCCGGGGGGGGCACGGTGCCGCAACTGCCGGCCATCACCACCGACAACTCGGTGACCTTCGGGGCGGCCATCCTGGGGCCCAGCGCCGGGGTCGCTCCCGATGCCGGCGGTTTGATCGGCCGGTTGACCTTTGCCACCACCGAGCAGCTCGCCACCACTGACCTGATCGTCACCACCTACTCCCTGAAAAAGGTGGGCGGTACCCAGCAGGAAGTCTCCAGCCTGATCTTCGCCCGGCTCAGCACCGGCGAGATCAAGCTGACCGGCGCCCTGGCGGGTGGTGGCAGCGGGGGGGCCGGGACTGCGGCCCAGCTGGCCCAGTCCGACTTCGACGGGGACGGCAGCATCGGCTTCGATGACTTTTTCCTCTTCGCCGACGCTTTCGGCAAGTCAGCGGCCACCGCTGGGGCGGCCTACGACCTGGACGGCGATGGCAGCGTCGCCTTCAGCGATTTCTTCGTCTTTGCCGATCTCTTTGGCAGGTCGGTGGGCAAGCCGGCGGCGGTTCCCCAATGGCCGGTGGTGGCCGGAGGACTGCAGTTGGCCCAGCGCTCTACCGAAGAAGGCCTGGTCCTGGCCCTGCAGACCCAGGCGCTGCCGCTGCGCGGCCTGGGCGCGGTGGTGGAGTACGATCCGGCCGCCTTCCGCCTGATCCGGGTCGGCAGCGAAGCCAGCGCCCTGGCCGGCCGGGGAGCCCCGCTCCTGCTGCAGAAGCAGGAGCAGCCTGGCCAGGTGCTGGTGGGCCTCAGCCGCACGGGCGGCGAAGGAGCGGTGGAGGGCCTGCTGGCCGAACTCTACTTCGAGCCGCTGGTGCCCGAGACCAGCGGCCTATTCCAGGTGCGGGAGGCTGCGGTGCGCGACGCC
>JACPJE010000156.1 GCA_016187725.1 Candidatus Latescibacterota bacterium | reverse complement strand
GGTTGGCCGAGGCGCACTGGGGTCTGGCTTTGCTGTACAATGAGAGAGGGGATGGGTACGCCGCGGCCCTGAAGGCCTGCCAGCAGGGGCTGGAGGTGGCGCCCCACAGTGCCTACGGGCACTTTGTGCTGGGTTTTGTGCGCGGCTCGCGAGGCGACAATGAGCCGGCGACCCGCGCCCTTGCCAGGGCCATCGAATTGGACCCTGGCATGGCCCAGGCTCACTACTACCTGGCCATGATCCATCTGCGCCGGGGGCAGGAGGAGCAGGCCATGGCCGAGGCGGAGCGCACCCTGGAAGCAGATCCGAACTACACCGAAGCCTATTACACCCTCGGCACCCTGTACGCGCGCGCCGGCAGGATGGAAGAGGGGCAGCGCTTGATCGGACTCTTCCAGCAGCAGAGCGACCGCCGCATGCAGGAGGACCATTACCGCCGGCTGCTCTACCAGCAGGAGGCGCCCCTGACAGGAGGGGAGAAGGCCGCCGGCCACTACAACCTGGGGCTGGTCTATCTCAGGCAGCAGAAGTTCGACGCGGCACTGCAGCAATTTGCGGCCGCAGTGCAGGCGGATTCGGGCTATGCCGAGGCCTGGCACAACCTGGGCGCGCTGCATTCGCGCCAGGGGCAGTACGCCCAAGCAGCGGCCTGTTTCAGCCGTGCCCTGGCCCTCAAGCCGACCTATGCCCTGGCCCGCCGCAACCTGGCCCAGGTCTACCTGCTGCAGGGCGAGTACGCCGCTGCCGAACACGCCTTCCGCCAGGCCATCGCCCAGGGCGCCACTGCCGAGGATTACTACGGCCTGGGCACAGCCATCATCCAGCAGGGCCGCATCAGAGAAGGAGAAGAGGCGCGGGCCAGGGGCAGGGCCCTGGGCGGGGAAGGCGTCAGATGAGAGGGTGGACAGCGGTGTTGGCGTTGCTGTGGGGCTGCCAAGGGCAGCAAGGGCTGGGGCCGCAATTTGTGGACGTGGCCGCCCAGGCTGGAGTGCAGGTAGTGACGGTTTCGGGCACCCCGGCCAAGCGCCACATTGTCGAGTGCAATACCGGGGGGGTGGCCCTCTTCGACTACGACGGGGACGGGGACCTAGATCTGTTCTTTGTCAACGGCTCGCGCCTGGAGGGTTTTGCCCCGGGTCAGGAGCCGCGCGCCGCCCTGTACCGCAACGAGGGGAACTGGCATTTTGCCGAAGTGGGCGCCCAGGCCGGGGTGGATCACTTAGGGTGGGGCATGGGCTGCTCGGCTGTGGACTACAATGCCGATGGCTGGCTGGATCTGTACCTGACCTGCTATGGGCGCAACGCTCTGTACCGCAACCAGGGCGACGGCACCTTTGCCGAGGTGGGGGCCCAGGCCGGGGTGGACGAGCCGGGCTGGAGTACGGGGGCGGCCTGGGGGGATTACGATGGGGACGGCGATCTGGACCTCTATCTGGCCAAGTACATCGATTTCGATCCTGCTTATGCGCCCTCGGACATGAGCTTTTGCACCTGGCACGGGATCAGCGTGTTCTACGGCCCGCGCGGCATGCCGGGAGCGGCGGACAAGTTTTTTCGCAATGAAGGGCCCTCCAGCGGCTGGCGCTTTGCCGAGGTCAGCGCCCAACTGGGCATCGACGACCACCAGTACTACGGCTTTGCCGCCCTGGCCAGCGACGTTGACAACGACGGCGACCTGGATATCTACGTGGCTGATGATTCGACCCCGAAATTGCTGTTCCGCAACGACGGGGGGCGCTTCAGCGAGGTCGCCATGCTGACCGGCTGCGCGTACAGCGAGGACGGCCGGGAGCAGGGCAGCATGGGGATCGCCGGCGGCGACTACGACCAGGACGGAGACGTGGACCTATTGGTCACGAATTTCTCGCACGATAACAACACCTTTTACCAGAACAACGGGCGCGGTTTCTTCACCGACGTCAGTTTTGCCACCGCCCTGGGGGCCGCCAGCATCAGTTCCCTGGGTTGGGGGGCGGAGTTCTTCGACTACGACAACGACGGGGATGAGGATCTCTTTGTGGCCAATGGCCATGTGTACCCGCAGGTGGACCAGCACGACCTGGGCACCACCTATGCCCAGCGCAACCAACTCTTCGCCAACAACGGGGACCGGGATTTCATCGAGGTGGGACCGCGGGCCGGGCCGGGGATGCAGGTGCAAAAATCCAGCCGGGGAGCGGCGGTGGGAGACATCGACAACGACGGGGATCTGGACCTCGCCGTGGTCAATATCGACGACTCCCCGACCCTTTTGCGCAACGAGGGGGGCAACAGGCTGCACTGGTTGATGGTCGAATTGCGGCAGGAGGGGCTCAACCGCTTTGCCGTCGGCGCCCGGGTCGAATTGTGGGCCGGGGGAAAAAGGCAGTTGCGCGAGGTGCGCGCCGGCACCGGGTACTTGTCGCAAAACGACTTGCGACTGCACTTTGGGCTGGGCCAGCAGCGAGGGGTGGAGCGAATGGTGGTCCGCTGGCCCGATGGAGCCAGGCAGGTACTGGAGGGAGTGGCGGCTGACCAGTTGTTGCTGGTGCGGCGGCAGTGAGCCGGGGCTGGTGCTGCGGGTTGCTGCTGTGGGCCGGGACTGTAGAGGCGCAGGTGCAGTTCGCGGAGGTGGCCCAACAGGCCGGCATCCGCTTCAAACACGAGAAGGGCGGCCAGGGGATGCGCTACATGCCCGAGACCTACGGCTCAGGGGTGGCCTTTCTGGACTGCGACAACGACGGGATGCTGGACCTGTACTTCGTCAATGGCGGGCGGTTGCCCGGCCTGTCCACTGCCCCGCTGGCCCACAATGCCCTGTACCACAACCAGGGGGATGGCACTTTTGCGGAGATCACCGAATCCAGCGACACCGGAGACACCGGTTATGGAATGGGGGTGGCGGTGGGCGATTACGACAACGACGGCGATGCGGATCTGTATGTGACCAATTTTGGCCCCAGCAAGCTCTACCGCAATGAGGGGCAAGGCCGGTTCAGCGATTTCACCGCCCAGGCCGGGGTGGGGGATGGGGGTTGGAGCAGCAGCGCGGCCTTTGCCGATGTGGATCTGGATGGTGCGCTGGACCTCTATGTGTGCAAGTACCTCGACTATCCAGTCAAAGACCCCCTGACCTGCTTGGTGGGCAACAGCAGCGAGCGCCTGTACTGCGACCCGCGCAAGTTCCCCGGCCAGCAGGACCGCTTCTATCACAACCTGGGACCGGCGCAGGGCTGGCGCTTTGCAGACTGGACCGAAAGGATGGGGCTGGCCAAGACCCAAGGCAAGGAATTAGGGGTGGTCTTCGGGGATCTGGACCTGGACGGCGATCTGGACCTGTACCTGGCCAATGACATGGCCCCCAATGCCCTGTACCGCAACGAGGGCAGCCGGTTTGTAGAGCGCGGGCTGGCCAGCGGCACCAGCCTCAGCCTCGAAGGAAAGGTCCAGGCCGGCATGGGGGTGGACCTGGGGGATTACGACAACGACGGCCGGCCCGATTTGTTCGTGACCAACTTCCAGTGGGAGAGCAACAGCCTCTACCGCAACCTGGGCAATGGCTTCTTCGCGGATATGGCGGTGGAAAGCGGCCTCTATCAGCTCAGTTTCCCCTATCTGGGCTTTGGGACCGGGTTCCTGGACGCCGATGGCGACGGGGATCTGGATATCTTTGTAGCCAATGGCCATGTGTACGACAACGTGGAGAGGATCGATCCAGCGGCCTCTTATGCCCAGCGCAGCCAACTGCTCCTCAACCAGGGGAAGGGCCGTTTTGTCGAGGCCCAGGATGCCGGCCCCGGGCTGGAGCCGGCGAGGGTGAGCCGGGGGGCGGCCTTTGGTGACTTTGACAACGACGGCGATACCGATATCGCCCTGAACAATTCGGGCGGCTGGGCCTCGCTACTGCGCAATGAGGGCTCCAAGCCCCACTGGCTCGGGATCAGGCTGAAAGGCCGGCAGAGCAACCGCGATGCAGTCGGCGCGCAGGTGCGGGTGAGGGCTGGCGGGCAGGAGCAGTGGCGCCAGGTGCGCGGGGGAGGCTCTTATCTTTCGGCCCACGATCTGCGCCTGCTCTTCGGCCTAGGCGCCCACTCCGCTGCCGAGCAGGTGGAGGTGCGCTGGCCCAGCGGCGCGGTCCAGCAACTGGGGGGGGTGAAGGCGGACCAGTACCTGACGATCGAGGAGCCCGAGTGAAGCTGTTGCTCTTATTGCTCTGGATGAGCGGCTGTGGCAAGCAGGAAGCGCAATTTCCGGCCCAGGCGCCTCAGGAGGCGGCAGCTCCTGAGCCCCCCCTGGAGGTGGGGCGCGGGCTCTTGCAGCAGCGCCGGTACTCCGAGGCCCTGACTGCTTATCAGGAGGCGCGCCGCCAGCAGCCCCATTCGGGCGAGGCCTGTGCCGGGCTGGGCAGGGCGCACCTGGCCCTGGGAGACATCGGCCAGGCCCTCAAGTTCTACGAGATGGCCGCCGCCCTGGAAGACCGCGACGCGGCCCTGCTCCTGACCTTGGGCCATGTGTACTTACAGCTCAACCGCCTCGACCAGGCAGAAGAGACCTTGAAGCAGGCCCTGGCCCTGGATTCCAGCCTGGTCTTCACTGCCCGGCATCACCTGGGGGCGGTCTACACCAAACAGGGGAGGCTGTCCCTGGCCGCCGCCGAATACGAGGAAGCCCTGGCCGCCCGGCCTGACCATGTGCAGACCCGTTACGACCTGGCCCTGGTCTGGCTGCATCTGGGTCGCTTTGGCGAGGCCAGGATCGAGCTGGAAGGCGTGCTGCAGGTTCAGCCCGAGAATGCGCTTGCGCTCTGCGCCCTGGGCGAGGCCTATGCCAAGGAGAACCAGCCAGCCCAGGCGCTCGAAGCCTTTGACCGCGCCCTGAAAGCGGATTCGACCTATGCCAGGGCCCATCTGCAGCGGGGCATCAACCTGGCCCAACAGGGCCGGCAGGATGAGGCAGTGGAGGCCCTGCGCCGGGCCATCTTCAGCGAGCCGGGGCTGGCCGAGCCGTACCGCTGGCTGGGGCAACTCTACCTGCGCCAGGGCAAGACCTCGGCGGGGGAGAAATCCCTGGAGGCCTATCAAAAGGTCGAGCAGGTGGAAGAACAGATCGAACTCTTTCAGGAAAGGCTGCGCCAGGACCCCGACGACGCCGAGGCTCACTACAGCCTGGGCTATCTGTACGGCCGGCTCGGCTTTTATCCCAAAGCTCTGCCCCAGTACCAGCGGGCTGTGGAGATCAATCCAGGGTACCTGAGTGCGTACAACAACATCGGCAATATCTATCTGCGGCTGGGCATGGTGGACAAGGCCATCCCTGCCTACGAACAGAGCATCCGTCTCGACTCGACGCACGCTTCGGCTTTCGGCAACCTGGGACAGGCCTATTTGCTGCAGGACAAAAACGCCGAGGCGGCGCAGGCGCTGGAGCGGGCCGTGCGCCTGGAATCAGACCGCCCCGAACTGTACCAGAGCCTGGCTGAGGTGTACAGACGCCTGGGGGAAAAAGCCAAGAGCCAGGCTGCACAGAGGAGATTCAGGGAATTGACCAAAGCGGGCAAGGGCTTATGAAAAAGGTGCTGATCTGGCTGGCGGTGGTCCTGGGCTGCGCTTGCAGCGCCCCGCCCAAACCCGCTCCCGGTGCGCTGGCCGCCGTGGGAGAAGAGCAAATCGCGCCGGAGGATCTGCGGCGCTTCGAGGCCGAGATGGACCCGGCGCATCGTTCGCCTAAAAAGGGGATCGAGGCGCACCGGGAGCACCTGCAGAGCCTCATCGATATCGAGCTGATGATCAGGGAAGCCCTGGCGCTGAAACTGGACCGCGACCCGGAACTGGCGCTGGCCCTGGAGCATGTCAGGCAGGGGGCGATGGTCGACGCGTACCTGCACAACAGACTGGCCCAGAACGTCCAACTCACCGAGCAGCAGATGAGAGCCAGCTTCGAAGCGCACCCGGCCAGCCAGGCGGTGCGCGGGGCCCATATCCTGCTGGCCACCCGCGAGCAGGCCGAGGAGGCCCTGGCCGAGATCAGGGCCGGCCAGAGCTTTGAAGAGGTGGCCCGCCGGCGCTCCCTGGACCGCCAGACTGCGGCCAAGGGCGGGGCCTTTGACAAGTACTACGCCTTTGACCGGGTCTCGGACCAGATCTACGAGAAGGTCTTCAAGGCGATGAAGGTGGGCGAGATCTCCGCGCCCTTCCGCACGAACCAGGGCTACGAGATCGTCAAGGTGCTCGACAAGAAGCAGCTCGACTACGAGAAATACCGGCCGGTCGTCATGCGCGGGGTCATCATGCAAGAGATCGAAGACCGCAAAACCGCCCATGTGGCAAGGCTCTTGGACAGCCTGGGGGCGCAGCTCGAGCCGGCCAGCCTGCACCGGCTCCTGGAGGCCTGGAATGCCGGCCCGGGGCACCCGGAGTTCAGCCCGCAGGAAGAAGAAGCCCCGCTCTACCGCTTTGCCGGGGGGCAATTGACCATTGGCGAGGCCCTGCCCTGGCTGGCCCCCCAGCGGACTGGTCTCGACAGCGCCCAGGTGGAACTGCTGCTGTGGAAGAAGGCCCTGCCCGAGGTGGTGTTGGCGCTGGTGGCGGCACGGGCCGGTTTTGCCGCGGACCCCGAAGTGGAACGGAGTTGCCGACAGGAGCGCCAGCGGCGCTTGCTGGAGGCCCTGTGGAAGAAAAAACTGGAGGACGAAGTAGTGGCCACCGCCACCGAGGCGCGCGCCCACTACCAGGCTCACCCAGAAGTCTACCAGGCGCCCGAGGAGATCGTGATCCAGGAGATCCTAGTGCCCACCCGGCAGGAGGCCGAGGCCCTGCTGGCCCAAGTGCGCGGCGGGGCGGATATGGGGGTCCTGGCCGCCGCGCACAGCATCCGTATGCATGCCGACAAGAATAACGGGGTGTACGGGATGAGGGCTTTCGAGCGGATGATCTACAAAGAGGTGATGGGCGCGGCGCTGCGGGATTCTTCGGGAGGGGTAGTGGGGCCCGTCCGGGTAGACCGACCGCTGCCTTCTGCCTTGAAGGGCCGGGACGAACGGGCAGAGGCCTATTCGCTTTTCAAGGTGCTGGAGCGCCTGCCGGCCCGGCTCCGGCCTTTTGAGGAGGTGGTGGATCAGAGCTTTTTCTACGCCCGCCAGGAAAAACAACAGCAGCGGCTGGACGCACTGGAGGAGGAGTTGCGCCACAAGTACAAGGGACAGTGGGCAGTTGACGAAGAGGCCCTGCGCAGCTATGGCCAGACCCTGGCGAGTGAGTGACCGAGGAGGACCAGCCATGGTACGCCTCATCCTCGCAGCAGCGATATGCCTGCTGGCAGCCAGCGCCACCGAGGCGCAGGTAGCCTTCTGGAAGCTGGGGGGGAGCGGGTTGAAATGGTCGGAAAGCGACACCACCGGGGAGCTGATCGACTTCGACGAGCAGGCAAAGGCTATCCGGCCGCGCTATTTCACCCCTGAACAGGATATCCTCCCCTTTCTCAAAGATTGGTCTGAGCTGCGGGTCCCCAGGGAGCTGGGCTTTGTGGACGGTCTTCGCCCGCGGCTGTGGACCGCGGATGGGGTAGGGATCAACTCCACCAGCGACAACACCCGCTATGTGGACGGCGACCGCACCACCTATAATTCCAGCGTGTCCTCGGACTTCGGGGCAGACTGGTTCACCGTCGACCTGGGGGTGCCGGTGCCGGCTGAGCGGTTTGGCTTTCTGACCCCCAGCACCGGGTACCGGGCAGACGGGGCGCCCTTGAGCGAGGACTTTGTCCCGGCCTTCGAGGTGTCGATCTCCCCTGACACCGACCCGGTGGTCCAGCAGAACGGCTATTTTCGCCTCCAGACCCTCATCGCCGAGGTGCGGGACAATTTCGCCCCGGAGGTGCATATCGAGTTTCCCAGGCAGTATGTGCGCTATATCCGCTATCGGCGCACCGAGTCGATCATCGACGCCAGCTTCGGGGCCCTGGACCCCAGCGTGGTGGCGGAGTTCAACCGGGGCGTGGCGGCGCGGGGCAGCATCGCCGAATTCGTGCTCTACGGCCAGGGCGTGCCCAGGCGGGTGATCTATCTGAGCAAGATTCTCGATCTGGGCCGGGAAGTGAACTTCGGGCGATTGTTCTGGAACGCCACCCCCATGCGCTGGAGCGAGGGCGAACTGGTCGAAGTCCCCCAGGCACAGGCCAGGGCGGTGGTGGAGACGCGCACCGGCAGGGACGGCGATCCCAATGTGTACCACGAGTTCACCGAAAAGGGCAAGGAGCGGGTGGTGAGCCGCGAGCGGTACGAAAAGGATCTGCAGCCCCCGGCAGATGGGCAGCCCGGCAAACCGGGGCTGCGCGCCCCGGTGGGCTACGATGCGGAGAACTGGTCCTTCTGGTCTTCGCCCACCACCCTTCCCGGCCAGTCCCTGGGTTTGCAGAGCGGCTCGCATCTACAGCTGACCCTCACCCTGGAGAGCGGGGCTTTTGCCGATTTTGTCCGCCTGGATTCCCTGTGGATCGAGGTGGCCCCCTTGCTGGCGCGCCGGGTGGTGGGGGAACTGGCGCGCCTGGACGATCTCCAGCCGGCGCGCGGTTTCACCGAGGTGGAGCTGGGCGAAACCGTGGATTTTGCCTGCGATCTGCGGGCGGAATTCACCGCTGCCGAGCCGGGTTTCGACGCGCTGCGCCTGCGCACGGGCCACGCGTCGGTGTTCGAGCGCCTGGAACTGGGCCAGCCCCTGGTCCAGGTCGAGCCGGCTCAGGTCATTCCCGAAGCAGAGGGCCTGGTGATCGTGCTTCCCGAAAAGATCACCCGCACCCGCAACCTGCCCATCCGGGTGGTGTTCAGCAGCCGGCTTTTCGCCTTTGCCTCCACCTTTGGCGGGGAAGTGTGGGACCGCGCCGCCCAGGGGTTGCCGCAGCCCATCGAAGCTGGGGATGCGGGCGAGGCGATCAACACCGGCAGCCTGCGGGTGCTGGGGGGGAGCGGCCAGCGGGCGCCGGTGCTCCAAGAACTGGAATTCTCCGCTCCGGTGCTCACCCCCAACGGCGACGGGATCAACGACCAGTTGCAGATCAGCTATTCCCTGTTCCGCCTGCCCGAGCGCATCCCGGCGGAGCTGGTGGTCTACGCCCTCGACGGCAGGAGGGTGGCCAGTATTGTCCTGGGCCTGCAGGAGGCCGGGCCGCAGCGCATCGCCTGGGATGGACGCGACGAGACTGGCCGGCCACTGGCCCCCGGGCTCTACCTGGTGGAACTGGTCCTGCGCGCCGAAAGCGCGGCCTTTCGCCAGCTGCGCCCCGTGGGCGTGGCCTACTGAAAGGAGGGCAGCGATGAAGAGGTGGTCCTGGTCGGTGGTGCTTTTGGCGCTGGGCAGCCCGGTGCCGGCCGACAGGCTGGTATTCGACACCCCAGCGACCTGGCGGCAGTGGCAGATGCCGCAGGATCTGGTGCATATCGACGAGGGGGGCCGGCTGCAACTGGTGCGCTTCCGCCGGGAGACCAACGCCGCCCTCGATGCGGCCCTCTTCGCGCACCCCACTCAGAAGCGGGGCGAGGTGCGGGGGGGCATCTGGGCGGCGGGTACTGCGTCAGCCACAGCAGGGCTGGTCATCGACGGGGATCTGCAGACCTTCTGGCAGCCCGATGAGAACGCCCCGCTGGAGAACTGGGCAGTGGACATCGACCTCGGCCGGGCGGTACTGGCCCGCTCGCTCACCCTGAGATTCCCTGACCGGGAAGGGGTCCGGCCCTTCAGACAGTTCACCGTGTACGTGGCCACCGGGGCGCGCATCCAGGCCACCGAGGATGTGTTCAAGTTCGAGCCCGTGTACCACACCACCCAGCCCAACCAGGATACGCTGATCACCATTCCCCTCGAATACCCGGGGACCGACAGCACGCTGGTGCTGGACGAGGGCCTGGACCTGGACCTGGATAGGGAGCGCCGCTTTCAGGTCGTCCAGTACATCAGCATTGAGGCCGAGGAGAAGAGTGCCGGCGCCGCCCTGGCTGAGGTGGAGGTGCTGAGCGTGGGGGACAATGTGAGCTTCGGCACGGCGGGCCGGGGCGCCTTTGTCAACGGCGAGGTGGCCGTAGCCCCAGTAAACATGTTCGACGGCGACATGAACACCTATGGTCTGGTCACCTCTGGCCACACCTTTGCCGGCACCAAAGGCGGCTGGAAGGAGAGCGGCACCTGGTGGGGGGTCGATCTGGGAGCCACCTTCTTCATCGACGGCCTCTTCCTCTACTACCAGGCCAGGGGAGAAGCCCTTTCCAGCTTTATCTTTTCCGATACCCACGCCGGCTCCGGGCACGCCATCCTGTACTCCGAGGGCCAGCGGAGCATCGCCACCTCGCTGCCGGTGCCCGAAGCGCTCGACTACACCGAATTGGTCACCCACGACCGCCCTATCGACGAGGGGCTCTTCCAGATCCGCTACCTCTTCAAACCGCGCAAGATGCGCTACCTGTTCTGGCACGGGATCACCGATCAGGAGTGGAATACCCGGCCCATGGAGTTGATGCTCTTCTCCGATGGCTATCCGGCCCAGGTGGTGCTGCGCTCTGCCTACCTCGCTCTGGGGCAGTTAGCCGGGGATAACCGGCCCAAGGTCATCCGCGCCCTCGACTGGGAGGCGGACATCCCCCCAGGCAGCCAGGTGCAGTTGCGCTCGCGCTCGGGCAACACCCTGGAGCAGGTCTACACCTTCTACGACAAGAAGGGCGAGCAGGTCAGCGAAAGCAGGTGGAACAGCCTGCCCAAGGTCACCCGGGGCCATATCGACACCTCGGTGGTCATCGGCGCTGACTGGGACGAGTGGAGCGATGCGTACCAGGTCTCCGGCGAGGCCTTCAAGTCCAAAAGCCCCCGCCGTTTCGCCCAGGTAGAGCTGCGCCTGGCCACCGACGACCCCCGGGTTTCCCCTCGTTTGGACGCGCTGGGGATCGATTTCGAGGAGGCCTTCCTGCAGGGGGCCAGGGGCAGCATCCTGCCGCGTCAGGCCCGCCCCAACGAGGACACCCGCTTCACCTATACCCTCTGGCCGCAGGCCGAGGAGGCCGACAGCGGTTTTGACCTGCTGCGCCTGGCCATGCCCGGGCCGGCGGCCGATGTGGCCGTGCGGGTGAGCGGGAAACTCATGGCCCCCCAAATGGCCATGCACGGGGATTCTCTGCTGCTGGTCCTGCCCGAACCGATCAGGACCGACTCAGTGGAGGTGGAATTCACCACGCGCCTCTTCCACAATGCCACGGTCTTCTCCCTGGACCTGGGGGCCAGCAAGCGGCCAGGAGTGTGGCAGTCGGTGGAGGCTGCCCAGCGGCGGGCCGATGTAGTGCTGGTGCCTGAGCTGGCCAGCAGCTCCCGGCTGATCGGCGATTTGCAGATATCCACCCAGACCCTGACCCCCAATGGCGACGGGGTCAACGACCAACTGGAGATTTCGCTGGTGGTCTTCAAGGTGGATGGCCAGGCGCCCAAGGTGCGGCTGTACGACCTGGCGGGCAGGCTGGTCAATGCGCTTGAGGCCACGGGTCAGGGGCGCCAGAACTTCAGGTGGTCGGGGCGGGATTTGCAGGGCCGGTTGGTGCAGCCAGGGCTATATCTGATGCATGTGGAGTTGGAGGCCGAGGCCGGCGCCCAGGTCCAGACCAGGGCCATAGCCGTGGCCTATTGATGGATTTTTTATTAAAATCAAGGGTAAATCACCCAGGGAGATTGGAGCCATGTCCATGCGCATCAGGCTGCTAGGCGTCTTGCTGCTGGGCGGCTTCGGCTTCGCTCAGGCAGAGGTGGAGGTGTGGAAGTTGGGGGGGAATGGCCTCAGGTGGAGCGAGGCGGACAGCAGTTTTGTCTTCATCGACTTTTCCGGCGGGTCCATCCAGCCGCGCTATCTGACCAGGGGAGTCAATGTCCTCTCGCAGTTGACCAACTGGTCGCCCTTCAAATTCCCGGCGGAACTGGGCTATGTGGACGGCGAGCAACCCCGGATCTGGAAGGCGGCCAATGGTTTTTACTGGTTCTCGGCCGGCACCCTGACCACCGAATGGGTCGATGGCGACAGCCTCTCCTACAGCCCGCCGGTTTCGCGCGGCATCGGAAACGAGTGGTACACCCTCGATATAGGCGTGCCGGTGCCGGCGGAGAGCTTTGGCTTTTTCACCCCGCCGCGCGGTTTCCGCGCCGACGGCACTCCGCTATCCGAAGACATCGTCAAGGCTTTTGAAGTCTCGATCTCGGCGGAGACCGACCCCGTGCTCAACAAGGAACAGGGCGACAATGACTACCACCGGTTGCAGACCCTGGTCGCTGATATTCCGCAGAATTTTGACAAGAATGTGAAACTGGACTTCCCCAAGCAGTACGTGCGCTTCATGCGCTTCAAGCGCAATGTGTCCATCGACGATCTCAGCCTGAGCGGGGGCACCTGGAGCGCTGAGGTCCAGTTGGGGACCTTTGGGGAATTCGTGCTCCACGGCGAAGGCGCGCCCAAGCGGGTCTACTACACCACCAAGATCACCGACCTGGGCCGCGACTGGAGTTTCGGGAGGCTCTTTTGGGCCGCCACTCCCTTGCGCCGGGTGGGGGACCAGGTGGTCGAAGCCCCAGACGCCCAGGCGCTAGTCAAGGTGGAGGTGCGCAGCGGCCGCGATGAGGACCCCAATGTGTATCACGAATTCACCGACATCGGGGCTGAGCGGGTGGTGAGCCGCGAGCGGTACGAGAAAGAGCTGAAAAAGCCCGACCAGACCAGTGGAGGAACCATTCAGGAAGGCAAACCCGGGCTGCGCGCCTCGGTGGGCTACGACACGGACAACTGGACCTACTGGTCCTTCCCCATCACCCAGTCCGGGACCCAGACCCCGCTGCGGCGGGGGCGGTACGTGCAGATGCGGATCACCCTGGAGAGCGAGGTTTTTGCCGATTTTTTCCGCTTGGATTCCCTCTGGGTCGAGATGTCTCCGCCCCTGGCAGACCAGGTGCAGGGCGAGGTAGCCAGGTTAGACGAGCCGAATCCGGCGGCCGGTCTGACCCAGGTCAGCCTGGGCGAGCAGGCCGATTTCACCTATGACCTGAAGGCCCAGTTCAGCAGCGCCGGCCAGCAGGGCTTCGACGCGGTGCGCATCAGGACCGGCAGCCGGCCCCTGTTCAGACGCCTGGAGATGGGCGAGCCCCTGGCCGAGGTGGCCGCGGCCAGGGTAGTCGAAGAGGCTGGGGAGCTGGTGGTCTACCTGCCCGAAAAAATGACCCGGGCCACCAGTGTCCCGATCCGGGTGGTCTTTGGCGCCGAAGTCTTTCTGCTCGCCAATGCCTTTGAAGCCGAGGTTTTTGCCTCTCAGGGCGAGGATTTTCCCCAGCAGGTGGAGGCGGGAGACGTCACGGCCCAGGTGAACACCAACAGCCTGCAGGTGCTGGGGATGAAGAAAGACGTCGGGGAGGTCATCCAGGATCTGCAATTGGCCGGAGCGGTCTTCACCCCCAACGGCGATGGGATCAATGACCAGCTCGCCCTCTCCTACACCCTCTTCAGGCTGCCCTCGCCGCTGCCGGTGCAGTTGCACATCTACAGTCTGGACGGGGTGCGCCGGGCCGGGGTGGAAGTGGGCGCGCAGAGCGCCGGCCCCCAGCGCATTGTCTGGGGCGGGCGCGACAGCCAGGGCCAGCCCCTGCCGCCGGGGCTCTATCTGATGGTGTTGACCATCGATTCCGAACTCGAGGAATTCCGCCGCGTCCAGCTGGTGGGGATCGCGTACTGAAGGGAGCGTGGCGATGCAGATAAGGGGCGCAATTCTCCTGGGAGCCGGCCTGGCCATCCTGCTCTTGAGCGCGGACCAGGGCAGGACAGAGGTTTTCACCTTCGACAGCCCGGACAAGTGGCAGACCTGGAAGATCCCAGCCGGGGTGGTGGCAATCTCGCCCCAAGGGCATTTGCAGCTGACCAAATACCGCAAGGACATCGACCCGCTGCGCGATGCGGCCCTTTTCACTCACCCCACCCAGAAACGGGGCGAGGTGCCTGGCGGCATTTGGAACGCCGGCAGCAATGCCCGGAGCGCGGGGCGGGTCATCGACGGCGATCCGCAGACCTTCTGGCAGCCCGACCCGGCCGAAGACGTGTCTAGCTGGCTGGTGGAGATCGACCTGGGGCGAGCGGTCCTGGCCAAGGAGATCCGCCTGCGGTTTCCCAACCAGGAAGGGGCTCGCCCCTTCAGGCAGTTCAGCGTGTACGTGGCCACTGGCGCGCGCATCCAGGTCAGCGACGATGTGTTCAAGTACGAGGTGGCCTACCGCACCACCCAGCCCAATGCCGACACCTTGGTCTCCTTTGCCCTGTCCGGGCAGCGCGATACCACCTATGTGCTCGAAGCGGGCCTGGGCGTGGATGAGGAGGGCGAAGACAATTACCGAGTGGTACAGTTCATCCGCATCACCGCCGACGAGGCCAGCCCGGACGCGGCCCTGGCCGAGGTCGGGGTGGTGGGCGTGGGCGACAACGTCAGCATCGGCACCCTGGCGCGGGGAGGCTCCTTCGCCAATGGCCTGCTGGCCCGTGAGCCCCAGAACCAGTTCGACGGGCAGATGGACACCTTCGGCAATGTCTTCACCGTCTTCACCAAGGGGGGATGGAAGGAGAGCGGAGTCTGGTGGCAGGTGGATTTGGGGGCGCTCTTCTGGATAGACGAGGTCTTCCTCTACTGGAAGACGCGGGGCGAGGCCCTGTCCTTCTTTCTGTCCGACGGCTTCAACGTAGGGGAAGGGTACCAAATCCTCTACTCTGAAGGCCGGCGGACCACCTCGGGCGATATCGACTTCACCCCCCTCATCGCAGAACCCTTGCCGGGCGAGTCGCGCCACTTCCGCTATATCTTCCAACCCCGCAAGATCCGCTACCTCTTCTGGCACTCGCTGACCGACCAGGGCTGGTACTCGCATCCCATGGAGTTCATGCTCTTCTCCCCCGGCCATCCGGCCCAGGTGGAGCTGCGCTCCGGGTTCATCGACCTTGGGCAACTGGTGGGGGACCAGCGGCCCAAGGCCATCAGGAGCCTCATCTGGGATGCCGACCAGCCCGCC
>JACPJE010000264.1 GCA_016187725.1 Candidatus Latescibacterota bacterium | reverse complement strand
TCGCGCGGCTGCGAGCCGCAATGGACGGCGTTGCCCTCAGTCGGCGTATTTATGGGTCAATACGCCTTCTTCGGGCGCCTTGCCCTTGCGTCTCTCGCTCGCGCTTTGGCCGACGAATTTCATTCTGTTAGGGGCTCTTATTTCCCCTGCTTCTTCTTCCACTCCTCGTACTCTGCCATGGGGGCCTTTCTCTCTCAGCCGTGCAGGATGGGGTGGCCGTTACCGGGAAAGAAGATCATGTCCAGGATGAAGGAGATGCCCACCCCCAGGAAGTGGCCGCTGATCAGGCCGACGAAAAAGGGGGTGGCCTTGCGGTAGAGGTCGATGCCGCCGAAGCGCATGATGATGTTTTTCGCCGCCCAGGCGATGAAGATGGGGGCGGCCTGGTTGCGGACCATCCACACCGCGGCGATGGCCAGCCCGATGGGATGGAGGGGCCACCAGGGGAAGCGGTACTGCATGAAGGTGAGCAGGGTCATGCCCAGGGCGCCGGCCCCGAAGAAAGTCAGCTTGGGCAGGTTGGGGCCGACCGGCGTCTTGATCTTGGCCACGGCCTCCTCAAAGCTGCGCAGGCCGGCCCCGCCCGAAACTCTAAAAAACCACGAGCTGAAATTGGAGGCTCCCTGGTCGTAGGCCATGTAGATGATATAGGAGATGGAGGCCGCAAAGCCCACCAGCACGGCCAGGGCGATGGCCAGGCTCAGGCCGCGCCGGCTCATGCGCAGACGGTCGTGCAGCTTGGAGGCGTTGGCAGCGGCGGGCATGAAGATGGACTGCACGTCGCCGAAGAAGGAATAGCACAGCCCCAGGGCCGCCAGGCCGCTGGGCGGGATGGCGCTGGTGCCCAGGGTCACCGTGGTCATGGACTCGGCCACCACCGGGGTGGTCAGGTAGTAGACGCCGGCCTGGACCACCAGGCGGGTGATGCCCAGGTAGGCGATGAGCACGAAACTCAGGAAGAGCAGGGCCACCAGTGGGGACATGCCGGCCTTGCACAGCCAGGCCAGCATGAAGAGCACCGCCAGGATCAACCCGGCCACCGCCACCCGGTAGGAGAGCAGTTCGCGGGAATCGTCGACCGGATAACCCTGGTCGCGGGCCTTGCGCCAGACCTCGCGCAGGTGGTCGCGGGCCATCCACAACCCCCACAGCACCATCACCATGAAGGCGCCCCAGCACTGCCAGGAGGTGGAGGGCAGGCCCCAGATGAAGGCGTCGACCTCAGTGGCTCCCGTGATCCCCAGGCCGAAGCGGTTGAAGATGCCCTCCTCGACCAGGGTGAAGATGTAGAAGAACCAGATGCTGAAGGAGACGTTGAGGTTGGCGAAATACATGAAGCCGATGACCGGGAAGTAGAGGCGGATATTGATCGGGGGAAAGCTGCGGGCCACCTGCACCGGGTAGTCCCACGAGATCTGGGGGAAAAAGTGGAAGAAGAAACCGACGGTGTTCCACAGGGCGATGAAGAGGGGTACGCCGGCGCCGATCCAGAAGACTTTATTGCGCAGGATCGCCGGGACGCGGTCGGCGCTGCCCTCCTCCACCATCAGGGCCTGGGGGACCTCCATGAGGGGATAGGCCAGGCGCTCGCGCTCGACCCACTGCCTCCGCAAGATGACCACCATGGCGAAGCAGGCGAAGTACAGGGACCAGACAAAGCTCAGCCACCAGAACAGGGGCATGGTCCAGGCGTCCAGCAGGGTGCTCCAGGGCACCGGCTCGCCGAAGGGCAGGCCTTCGAAGAACCAGGTCATGGCCAGGCCTTCGTTGCTGGGGATGAGCCAGCGGGGCAGGTGGGGGATCAGAAATTGGTCCCACTGGTTCTCGGCCGAGGTGAAATACTCGGGGGTGGTGGGGATGGAGAGCACAAAGCCCACCATGAAGATGGGAATGCCGGTGGTCACCAGGCCCATGACCATCACCGTCATCAACTCGGCTGGGCGCAGGGTCCATTCCGGCTTCAGGGTCTTGACCAGGATGTTGAGGAGGATGAGGCAGATGAAGGGGAAGCCCACCCCAATGGGGAAGAAGGACCAGGTGATCTCCGAGGAGCCCAGCACCCAGATGGCATAGGGAGCGCCCAGACACACCACCAGCACCATCAGCAGGCCCAGGACCAGGGAGCGGAAGGTCAGGCCGCTGCGCTCGCCTTCGGTGGGCATGCTACTTGTCCAGGCGCTCGACTGGTCGGGTGGGCCCGGTCAGGATCGCCTCGCCCCAGGTCGAGTCGTCGTCGCCGGTGCCGTAGACGATGAAGTGGCCGCCGTACGGACCGCCGTCGGGATCGGTGTGGACGATTTCCAGGCTCCAGACGTCGCCCACCTGGGGCGGGGTCCAGCGCGGGTCGCTCCTGGCAAAGGTGGCCTGCAGGTCCACCCGGGCTTCGAGGATGAAGTCAGCTGGGCTGTGGCCCCAGGGGTCCATGCGCAGCTGGTACTCGACGGCGCCCTTGGGCAGGGGCTCTTCGATATAAGTAGAATCCGGGGAGCCGTGCCGCCACCAGGCGCCGTAGGTGGGCTTGCGGGCGTCGATGAGAAAACAGAAGGCGTTGTCCCCCTGGCCGAAGAATTCGGGGGCCAGGTCGCGGGGGGCCTCGATGAACCAGCAGATGCAGTCCTTGAAGTACCAGCGCTGGTCCTGGTGCTCGGGGTCGTCCACGTCGTTGGCATTGTCCCGCACCTCGGCGCCCAGGTAGAGATAGCGCTGGTTCCAGGCGGTGTAGTAGCGCGCCTGCAGGTCGTCCTCGGGAGAGGGCTCGTCGCCGTGGTCGGTGAGCCGGTTGCGGGAAGGGTCGAACCAGGGAGTCTGGCGCAGGCGGTAGATATCCCAGATCCCGTCGCTGAAGGCCAGTTCCTTCCACTCGCCCAGGTCGCCGTCGATGGCCGGGGCGCTGCGCAGCATGGGCAGGTGCAGGATGGGGGTCTGGGCGCTGAGGGAGGTGCTACAGATCAGGGTCAGGCAAAACGTCAATAGGGCTTTGGACATGGGAACTGCTCCGCGAAAAGGGAGGATCGGTCTGACAAGATATCTCTCCGGCGGAGAGCGTGTCAAGCGGATGGGGAGGTCTGCGGTCTAGCCGTGGAGGATAGGATGGCCGTTGCCGGGGAAACAGAGGGCGTCGACGATGAAGGAGAGGCCCACCCCCAGGAAATGGCCCAGGATCAGGCCGATGAAGAAGGGGGCTGCCCGGCGGTAGAGATCGATGCCGCCCAGGCGCATGAGGATGCTCTTGGCGGCCCAGGCCACGAAGATGGCGGCGGCCTGGTTGCGGATCATCCAAGCAGAGACGATGGTCAGGCCGATGGGGTGCAGGGGCCACCAGGGCAAACGGTAGTGCAGGAAGGTCAACACCGACATGGCCAGGGCGCCGGCCCCGAAATAGGCCAGCTTCTGGTACTGGACTCCGGTTGGGTTGGCGATCCTGGCGGCGGCGTAGTCGAAGGCCAGCACCCCGGCCCCGCCCGAGACGCGGAAGAACCAGGAGCGGAAGTTCGAAGCCCCCTGATCGTAGGCCATGTAGAGGATGTAGAGGGTGGATACGGCAAAACTCAGGCCCAGGGCCAGGGCGATGGCCAGGCAAAGGCCGCGGCGGCCCAGCCCCAGGGTATCGTGCAGCCTGGAAGCGTGGGCAGCGGCGGGCATGAAGATGGACTGCACGTCGCCGAAGAAGGAAAAGGTCAGGCTCAGGGCCACCAAACCCGGCGCGCCGATGGCCTTGCTCCCCAGCACCGCCAGGGTCATGGCCTGGCTGACCATGGGCGTGGTCAGGTAGTAGACCCCGGCCTGCACCACCAGGCGGGTGATACCCAGATAGGCGATGAGCACCCCGGCGAGGAAGAGGGCCGCCGCCGGCAGGGGCAGGCCGGCCTTGCACAGCCAGGTCAGCAGGTAGGCCACCGCCAGGATCAGCCCGACCACCGCCGCCCGGTAGGAGAGCAATTCGCGGGAGTCGTCCACCGGACAGCCCGGGTCGCGGGCCTTGCGCCAGACCTCGCCCAGGTGGTCGTGGGCCATCCACAACCCCCACAGCACCATGGCTACAAAGGCCCCCCAGCACTGCCACGAGGTGGTGGGGAAACCACCCACCACAAAGGCGTCGCCCTCGGAGATGCCCAGCCCCAGGCGGTTGCACACCCCCTCCTCGAAGAGGGCGACCAGGTAGAAGAACCAGATGCTGAAGGAGATGTTGAGATTGGCGAAATACATGAAGCCGACCACCGGGAAGTAGAGGCGGATGTTGAGCGGTGGAAAACTCCGGCCGACCTGCACCGCGTAGTCCCAGCTGATCTGCGACAGGAAGGGGTAGAAGAAGCCGGCGATGTTCCACAGGGCGATGGAGAGGGGCAGGGCGGTGCCCAGCCATAGCAGCCGACGGCGCAGGATGGCCGGGACCTGAGTGGGTGGGTCGGGGTCAGCCAGCAGAGCCTGGGGGATCTCCATGAGCGGATAGGCCAGGCGCTCGCGCTCGATCCACTGTCTTCGCAGGATCACCACCAGGGCGAAGCAGGCGAAATACAGGGACCAGATGAAGCTGAACCACCAGAACAGAGGCATGACCCAGGCATCGAACAGAGTGCTCCAGGGTACCGGCTCACCGAAGGGCAGGCCCTCGAAGAACCAGGTCATGGCCAGACCTTCGTTGCTGGGGATGGGCCAGCGGGGCAGGTGGGGCAGGATGTAGCGGTCCCATTGGTTTTCGGGCGAGGCGAAGTAGTACGGGGTGGTGGGGATGGCCAGCACATAACCCATCATGAAGAAGGGGATGCCGGCGACCACCAGCCCCATGGCCAGGACCGTGGCCAGTTCGGCCGGGCTCAGGGCCCACGCCGGGCGCCTGGAACGGAGGGCGATGTTGAGGAAAAGCAGGCAGAGGAAGGGAAATCCCACGCCGATGGGGAAGAAGGACCAGGTGATCTCCGAGGAGCCCAGGACCCAAGTGGCGCCGGGGGCGCCCAGGCTGATCACCAGCACCAGGGCGGCGCCCAGGAGCAGGGCGCGCCCGCTCAGGCTGCCGGGTGGTCCGGGGGGAGGACCTGGAGGGGAGGACATGGCCGGACGGCCTCAGCCCTGGCGGTAGTCTTCGGCCGAATCCTGGGGGGCGAAGCCCAGCAGCCGGCGGGCATTGGCCAGGCTGCGGTACGCCCAGCGGTTGTCTGAGGCCACGTAGAAGATCTCGAAGCGCAGTTCGGCGGGGGCGGCCAGGCATTTTTCCACCATCTGGGCCGCATCGCGCTGGCTGCACCAGGCGCAGTATTCGCGCGCCTGGGTGGGGCGGTTCTCGGGGTTGACCCGGCCCAGGCGCAGGCAGAAGACGGAGAGCCCGTGGGCCTCGGCGTAGTGGCGGGCCAGGGCCTCGCCCCAGACCTTGCTGCAGCCGTACAGGCCCGCAGGGTAGATGGGGGTCTGGTCAGTGATCAGGGGCCAGGTGGGGGGCACCTGGTCGTAACGGCCGGCCGCCAGATCGGCGTAGGGCGGATGCTTTTCCCAGCCGATGACCGCGGTGCCGCTGCTGGCGTAGACGATGCGTTTGACCCCGGCCCGCCGCGCCGCTTCAAAGACGTTGTAGGTACCCAGGACGTTGTACTTGAGCACCCCTTCCCAGTCGTCGCCCAGCAAGGCGGCCAGGTGCACCACCGCGTCCTGGCCCTCGAAGGCCGGCAGGATGGCATCCAGGTCGGCGATATCCCCCTGGTGGCAGTCCACCCCGGGCAGGGGGCGACGGTTGAGGGCCCGCAGGGTGTACCTGCCTTCCAGCTGATGGCGCACGGCAGTGCCGATCAGGCCGCTCATCCCGGTGACCAGTACCTTTTCCATACAGGGACTCACTGATTCGCAAAGGCGGCCAGGTACCCTGCGGGGTCTTCCCCGAAGTGCTCCAGCAGGGTTTGGTGGACGCGGATCGGCGCTCCCACGCGCAGGGCCAGGGCGATCGCATCGCTGGGCCGGGCATCGATGGCCACCGCACGGTCTCCCTGAGCCAGGCCGATCTCGCCGATGAAGGTGCGGTCCTCGATCCGGGTCACGGCCACGTGGGTCAGCCGCGCCTTGGAGCGGGCGAGCATGCTCTTCATGAGATCCGGGGGCAGGGTGGGGGGGAAGTCGCCGGGCTGGAGCCCGGAGAAGACGGCAAAACCCTGGCAGCGGCTGATGGTGAGGGGAAAGGCAACCTGCTCTGCATGGTCGACCAGCACCAGGAGGACCTCGCGGGAAAAGGAGAGCTGCAGCAGCCCCAGCACCCGCATCTCCACCAGCTCTCCGGTGGTCTGGGCCAGGCGGGCGGGCTTGCGGACAGGGCCGACTGCCTGGTCCGTGGGCGCGGCAAAGGGGGCGGCTTGCTGGGAGGTGGCGTCGGTCTGGAAATCGTGCTGGGCGATGAGCCGCTGGGTCCCCATGATCTCGGCGGACATGCGCTGGGCGATGGCCACGGCGTCGCCCACTGAGACGGGCATTTCGACCTGCTCCTGGGCGGCCTGCATGACAATATGGGCTTTCAGCGAATCGCCCGCTTGGGTGTCCAGCACGATCCGGGGCACAGACATGCCCAGAAGATCCGCCAGGGTTTTGATCAGGTCGTGGGAAAGAGGCCGGCCAAAGTGGGCGTGCATCTGGGCATAGATGACCTCGAACTCGCATATGCTCACCGGCAGGATCACCGCCCCTCCCGCAGGGCGCAACAGCAAGATGGAGGGCTGCAGATCGCCGGAGGATTCGTCCACCTGGTAGAGGGCGTCGCCCATGGTGAGCCGTTCCAGGGCGGTCGGATCGGGCACCGGCCCGGCGGGGCTGCGCTTTTCGTCTTCTCCGCACCCTTCGGCCAGCGCAAAGGCGGCCAGCAAGGAGGCGAAGCGGAGGAATGGCATAAGAAGCCCCTTTCGCGCTGCGACCAGGGGCAGCGCAGCGAATAGCGAATAAAGTAACACTTTGGCCGGGGCGATCCAATCTCTTTGTCGTTGCGGGGCAGGGCCGGTCGCTTGCGGGGCACAGAGGCATTGGCTAAATTGGGCCGGCAAAACCATCTCTTGGGGACAAGGGGTTTGAGAGCGCTATTCCTGTTTTTATTCGCCGCCTCGTTGAGCCTGCCCGACGGGGGAGGGGCCGAGCCGGTGAAGGTGGTGGTGTGGGATTTCGGCGGGGTGCCCGGGCACCAGGCCTGGATCAAGCAGGCGGTCAGGAACTTCAACAGCAGCAGGCAGGACATCCAGATCGAACTGGAGATCCGCGACTGGGCCACCCAGCGGGAGAGCCTGATCAGCACCACCATCGTGGGGGAGGGGCCCGACATCATCCGCGTCCACCACAAGTACTCGGTGGAGTTCGGCCAGTTGGGGGGCTTGTACGCGCTGGAGAGTTTTCCCGACTTCCCCCAGGTGGCCGAGCGCTTCTTTCCCAACGTCCTGGAGCAGGTCGAGTACCAGGGCAAGCACTACGGCCTGCCCATCACCATGCTGCCCTTCATCCTGGCGGTCAACCAGTCCATCCTGGACAAGTACCAGCTGCAGATCCCCCGCACCTGGGAGGAGATGAAGGCCATGGGCCCGGTGCTCAAGGAAAGGGGCATCCACACCTTTACCATGCCCGGGGGTGTGAACCTGGACACGGCCTACCGCTTCCTGCCCCTGCTGTACAAGGCGGGCGGGCGGGTCTTCGACCAGGGCTGGACCCGGGCGACCTTCAACGGCCCGGCCGGGCTGGCGGCGCTCAATTTCCTGATGGAGATGAAGCAGGCGGGGTTCTTCCCCTCGGCCAGCGCCGCTTATGCCTTCGACGATAACGCCGCCCACTGGTGCACGGAGAAGGCCGCCCTCTCCATCGAGGGGCCCTGGTGGCAGGACGTGGTGCTGGGCAACTACAAGTTCGATACCGCCAAGCTGGTGCTGGCCCCGGTGCCCGGCCCGGCCCAGCCGGTGGAGCCCAATCCGCCGCGCACCCTGCTGGACGTGGTCATGGTCGCCATCACCGGGTACACCAGGGTGCCCCAGCAGGCATGGACCGTGCTCAAGGCCCTCAACGTGGAGGACCCGGTGTGGGGGGTGCCCGACCCGGCCATGGGCGGCATCCCGGCCCACCAGGCGGCGTACGCGCCGGGGGTGCAGTCCAAGTACATCGGCCTGGAGGTGCTGGCCCAGGCCGGCCGCAACGGCCTGGGCTGGCCCGGACATCCGGGGATCACCGAGATCCAGCGCACCATCGCCGACGCGGTCAACATGGCCCTGACCGGGACCCTGAGCCCACAGGAGGCCCTCGACGCTGCCGCCGAGGAGGTGGACGAGATCCTCAATGATTACTAGCCTCCGTTCCTCCAGGCTGCAAAAACAGCTGACCCCTTATTATTTCCTGATGCCGGCCCTCCTGGTGCTGGCGGTGATCATCCTCTGGCCCATCCTCAACAACCTGATCATGAGCATGGAGAAGGTGCGCCTGCTCAAGGGGGGACAGAGCGAGTGGGTGGGCCTGGCCAACTACGCCAAGCTGCTGGGCAGCCACAGTTTCGTGTCCAGCGTGGGCAGTTCACTCAGATTTACCTTCCTCTCCCTGCCCATCGCCCTGGTGCTGGGGCTGGTCCTGGCCCTGGTCTTCAACGAGATCAAGAAATACCGCCCCTTCTTCACCGCCTTCCTGCTGGTGCCCTGGGCCATCGCCCCGGTGGTCACCGGGTACATGTGGCGCTGGCTCTTCCACGACAGCTTCGGGCTGGTGAATTATTTTCTGCTCAACCTGGGGCTCATCGACGCCAACGTCCCCTGGCTGGCCCAGCCGGGTCCGGCCATGGGCGCGGTGGTGGTGGCCAATGTCTGGCGCTTCATGCCCTATATCACCATCATGCTGCTGGCCGGCCTGCAGGGCATCTCCACCGAGCTGTACGAGGCGGCCCAGGTGGACGGGGCCAACGTGGTCCAGCGCTTCTGGAACGTCACCCTGCCCCAGTTGCGGCACGTCATCGGGGTGGTCTTCCTCTTTGCGACCATCTGGATGGTCAACGATTTCGGCCTGATCTTCATCATGACCGAGGGCGGGCCGGCCAAGGCCACCCAGGTGGTGCCCATCACCATCTACCGCATCGCCTTCGAGAATCTCCAGTTGGGGCGGGGCGCGGCGGCGGCCATGCTGCTGCTGCTCTTCCTGCTCTCGCTCAGTATCCTCTTCATCCGGGTGCTCTTCAGGGAGCGGAGGAGGGCCGATGAAAACTAGGACCCAGGCAAAGCTTCGGGCCTGGCTGGGCTACGGCCTGGGGGGACTGAGCGCCTTCCTGCTGGTCCTGCCCCTGATCTGGGTGATCAGCACCTCGCTGCGCCCCATCAGCGAGGTGACCAGCACCCCGCCCATCGTCTTCCCGCGCTCCATCACCTTCAACGCGTACGTGGACATCTGGGATGCCGCCGGCACCACCTTGGTGCCGATATTGGGGATGGTCCAGAACGTGCCCACTTTTGCGGTCTACTTCTTCAACAGCGTGGTCATCTCCTTGGCCACGGCGCTCATCGCCCTGGCCTTCAGCATCTGCGCGGCCTATGCCTTTGCCCGCTTTCAGTTCAAGGGCAGCACCCTGCTGCTGATGCTGGTGGTGATGTCGCAGATGCTGCCCGGCTCCTCCATCCTCATCCCGCTCTTCCAGGTGATCCGCAACCTGGGATTGCTGGACACCCGGGCCGGCATGGTGCTGATCTACACCGGCTTCGCCATTCCCTTCTGCACCTGGCTGCTCAACGGCTATTTCCGCGCCATCCCCGAGGAACTGGAGCAGGCCGCCCTCATCGACGGCTGCTCGCGCCTGCAGTTCCTCTGGCGCATCCTCCTGCCCCTGGCCGCCCCAGCGGTGGTGGCGGTGGGCACCTTTGCCTTCCTGCTCTCGTGGAATGAGTTTCTCTTCGCCTTTGTGTTCACCAAGTCCAAGGCCCTCACCATCGCGGTGGGCCTGCGCTCGGCTTTCTTAGGCCAGTACGTCAACAAATACGACCAGCTCTTCGCCGCCTCGCTGATCTTCAGCCTGCCGCCCATCGCCCTCTTCGTCTCGCTGCAGCGCTACTTTGTGCAGGGGCTGACCGCCGGCGCCGTCAAGGAGTGAGTCATGGCCAAACTTCGCCTCGGCTTCGTCGGATGCGGCGGCATCACCAGCGCCCATCTGCGCGGCCTCAAGATCCTCCGCCAGCAGGGGTATGACCACTTCGAGGTCAGCGCCCTGTGCTCGCGCAGCCGCGACAATGCCCTGCGCTACGTGGAGCGCGGCAAGGGACCGCCGCCCCTGCCGCCCATCTCGCCCTCGCCCCACGACCCCTTGAGCGTGCGCGACGTGTACGTGCGGGACTTCCAGGATATGGGCCCGAAGATCTACACCGACCACCGCCAGTTGCTGGATGACCGGGCTGTCGACGCCCTGGTGCTGCTCTCGGCGGTTTCGGCCCACTACCCAGTGGCCATGGCGGCCCTGGAACGGGGGGTGCACGTCTTCATCGAGAAGCCCTTCACCACCACGGCCCGGGCTGCCCGCCGGCTCATCGAGCAGGCCGAGGCGAAGAAACTCACCCTCGGGGTGGCCGAGAACCTGCGCTACTACGAGAGCACCCGGTCCACTGGTTGGGCGGTGCAGAGCGGCTTGCTGGGCAAGGTGCAGATGGTGCTCAGCGGTGGGGTGGGGAATATCTGGTCCCCTGACGCGATCGTGGCCAAGACTGCCTGGCGCCACCGCAAGCTGGAGGCCGGGGGCGGGGGCAGCATGGACATCGGCGCCCACCTCTTTGACCGGCTGCGCTACCAGTGCGGCGAGCTAGCGACGGTTTCGGCGCTGGCCCGGACCATCGAACCTCTGCGCTACACCCGCGACGAGGGGGGCAAGGCGCTGGAGGAGGTGCAGTGCGAGGTGGACGACACCTTCTTCGCCCTGCTCGAATTCGCCAGCGGCGCCATCGGCAACCTGCTCTTCTCCTGGGCCGGCCACGGCGAGGCCACCGGTTTTGAGGGCGGGGGGGCCATCTACGGGTCCAAGGGCAACCTCAAGGGGGAACGGCTGCAGCTCGACGGGCAGCAGCCCGCTGAGGTGGGGGCCCTCTTCCGCCAGCAGGTGGGGGCAGCCCAACGGGAGCGTTTCTTCCCGCGCGGCATCCAGGACGGCTTTGCCCTCGAACTGCTGGAGTTCATCTCCGCCATCGAGCAGGGGCGCCAGCCCGAGACCAGCGGCATCGAGGGACTCAAGGACATCGCCCCTGGGCTGGCCATCCTCGAATCCTCGGCCCTGGGCCGGCCGGTGAAGGTGGCCGAGGTGGAGGAGTGCCGGATCGAGACCTATCAGCAGGAGATCAACGAGCACTTCGGCATTCAGTGAAGGAGGAATATCCGATGAAAGCAGCGGTGTGTTACGAGTTCAGCAAACCCCTGGTGGTGGAGGAGGTGGAGCTGGAAAAGCCCGGCCGGGGCGAGGTGGAGGTGCGCCTGGTGGCCTCGGCCATCTGCCACAGCGACGTGCATCTGATCCGCGGGGAATGGGGCGGGAATCTGCCGCTGATCCCCGGGCACGAAGCCTCTGGGGTGGTGGAGGCCGTGGGCGAGGAGGTGGCGCTGGCCAAGCCCGGAGACCGGGTGATCGTCTGCCTGATCCGCTCCTGCGGCCGCTGCCACTACTGCACCATCGGGGCCCAGTACATGTGTGACGGGGCCTTTGCCCTGGACACGGAGACCCGGTTGCACAACAAGAAAGGGCAGCTGCTGGGGCGGGGCATCCGCTCGGCGGCTTTTGCCGAGCGGGTGGTGGTGGATCAGACCCAGCTCATCCAGGTGCCCGACGGGGTGCCCCTGGAGGGGGCGGCGCTCCTGGGCTGCGGGGTGATCGCCGGGCTGGGGGCCGTGGTCAACACCGCTCAGGTCAAAGCCGGGCACAGCGCAGCGGTGATCGGCATCGGCGGGGTGGGGCTCAACTCGGTGCAGGGGGCGGCCCTGGTGGGAGCCAATCCCATTATCGCCGTGGACGTGGTGGAGTCGAAGCTGGAGGTGGCCCGGCGTTTCGGCGCCACCCACGCGGTCAACGGCAAAAGCGCCGACCCGGTGGCAGTGGTGAAGGAACTGACCGGCGGGCGGGGGGTGGACTACAGCTTTGTGACTGTGGGTAACACCCGGGCCGTGGAGCAGGGCTTTGAGATGCTGGCCGGACGGGGCTCGGAGATCATCCTCGGTATCCCCGAGGGCGGGGCGCAGGCCAAGTTGAGCGTGGGAAACTTCATCGCCGAGCGCAAGGTGATGGGCAGTTGGAACGGCTCCACCCTGCCCCGGGTACACATCCCTCTCTGGATAGCGCTGTACCAGCAGGGCCGGCTCAAGCTCGACGAACTGGTCAGCGGCCGCTACGCCCTGGAACAGATCAATGAGGGCATCGCCCAGATGGAAGGGGGTGGGGCCCTGCGCAACGTGATCGTCTTCTGAGCGCGGCCATGGCCCTGCCTCGCTGGCTGCTGCCCCTCTGGCTGCTGGTGGCAGCCTGCGGCACCGCGCGCGAGGGGGCGCCGGGAGAGCCGCGGCAGATCCTGCTCTGGGCCTTCGGCGGGGTGCCCCGCACCCAGGTTTGGCTGCGGCAGGGGGTGGCCGAATTCAACGCCAGCCATCCCGAGATCCAGATCACCTTCGAGAACCGCGACTGGAACACCCAGCGCGAGAGCCTGATCACCGCTACAGTGGCCGGCGAAGGCCCTGATCTGGTCTACGTTCACCACAAGTACTCGGTGGAGTTCGGCGAATTGGGCGGGCTCTACCCCCTGGAGAACTTCCCCGATTTCCCCCAGATCCGCGAGCGGTACCTGCCCCACATCCTCGAACACGTGCAGTTCCAGGGCAAGCACTACGGCATCCCGGCCACCACCCTGCCCTTTGTCATGGCCTACAACCGCAAAATCCTCGCCGAGCACTACCTGCAACTGCCCCGCACCTGGGAGGAGATGGAGGCCATGGGGCCGGCGCTCAAGGCGGCGGGCCTCCACATCCTGACCATGCCTTGCAGCTCCCACGGGGACACGGCCTACCGCTTCGCGGCCCTGCTCTACAGGGCGGGAGGGCGGGTGCTCAACGAGGATTGGACCCGGGCGGCGCTCAACGGGCCGGCGGGGGTGGCGGCGCTGAGTTTTCTGCTGGAGATGAAAGAGCAGGGTTACATGCCCGAAGCCTGCACGGCCTACGCCAATGACGAGAACATCGCCCACTGGTGCGGCGGGCACGCGCTTTTCTCCGTCGAAGGCCCCTGGTGGCAGGACGTGGTGACGGGGAACTACCACTTCCCGCTGGAGGACATGGGACTGGCCCAACTGCCGGTGCCGGCCCAGCCCCCCGAATCCAATCCTTCCCGCACCCTGCTGGACATCGCCATGGTCTCCATCACCGGGTACACCCCGGACCCGGAGGCGGCCTGGATTGCGCTCAAGGCCCTCTTCGTGGACAACCCGGTATGGCAGGTGCCCGATCCCACCCTGGTGCTGCTGCCGGCCCTCAAGGCGGCGTACGCGCCGGGGGTCAAGTCGGATTATGTGGACATGGACGTGCTGGCCGCCGGCCTGATGAACGGGCTGGCCTGGCCGGGGCACCCGCGCATCTCCGAGATCCAGGCCCTGGTGGCCGAGGCGGTCAACATGGCGCTCACCGGGGCGAAGACCCCGCAGCAAGCATTGGACGACGCGGCGCGGGAGGTGGACGAGATCCTCGCAGAATAGCGCGCTTGACGCCCGGAAATACCCGCTGTAACTTCCGCACCACAGAGCGATAACCAGGAGGGGCAGATTGAAGAAGCTGATGGTATTCCTGTGTCTGGTGCTGCTGGCGGCCTTGGGCTGCGGCAGAGGCGGCGACGAGGGCAAGCTGAAGGTGGGCTACGTGGTCAACTACATGTCCCACGAGTGGTACCAGAACATCTGCAAGGCTGCCCGCCAGCGGGCTGCCGAAATGGACGTGGACCTGGTGATCGCCGACGCCAACCTGGACGTGGCCGCCCAGATCTCCAAGGCTGAGAACCTCATCGCCCAGGGGGTCAAGGTGCTGATCCTCACCCCGGCGGACGCCAAGGCCCTCGACGCGCTGGTGCGCCAGGCCAGGGAGGCGGGGCTGTACGTGATCACCGAATCCAATCTGGTGCCCGGCAGTGACACCTATGTGGGCATCGACAACAAGGAGAGCGGCAAGAAGGCCGGCCGCTGGTACGCCGAGTACGCCAAGGCCAATCAGCTCAGCCCGCAGATCCTGATCATCGGCGTGCCCAACTTCGAGGATTGCCGCCTGCGCGTGGAGGGCTTCAAGGAGGCCCTGGCCGAGTCGGGCATCGCCTACCAGATCGCCCAGGAGGTGGACGGCCAGGGGCTGAAGGAGAAGGCCTTCAAGGCGGCCCAGGACGCCCTCACCGCCCACCCGGAGGTCAACGCGATCTTCGGCATCAACGACGATTCCACCACCGGGGGCATGGCCGCCTATCAGGCCGCCGGCCTCGACGAGGCCAAACTCACGGCCATCGGTTTTGGTTTCGAGGGGATCGTCGGGCAGACCGCGCTGCTGGGCCACACCCCCTACAAGGCGGCCCTGGCGATGTTTCCCAATTTCGTCGGCCTGTCCCTGGTCGAGGCGGCGGTGGCGCTGGGCAAGGGCGAAACCCTGCCGCCCCACTACGAGACCCCGACCACCATGATCACCCTCGACAACTTCAACACCTTCTACCGGCAGGAGGGCCAGGGCTACGTCATGAACTTCGATGCCATCCGCCGCCTGCTGCCGGCCCGCTAGATGGAGCGCCGCAAACACCTCTTGCGCGGCGAACAGGCCGCCCTGATCCTGGCCCTGCTGCTCCTGTGCGTGGTGCTCAGCGCTCTGACCCCGGTCTTCCTCAGCGCCGCCAATCTCAAGAACGTGCTGCGCGACGCCTCGCTCATTGCCATCGCCGGCATCGGTATGGTGATGGTGATCCTGGCCGGGGAGATCGACCTGAGTCCCGGCTCGGTGCAGGCGGTGGTCGGTATCCTGGCCGTGCTCCTGCTCAACGAGAGCGGCAGCATCCTGCTGGCCCTGGTGGGGGCCCTGGTTGCCGGGCTGCTGATCGGGCTGCTCAATGGCCTGCTGGTCACCCGGGCCGGGATCAATTCCCTCATCGCCACCCTGGGCACCATGGCCATCCTGCGCGGGGGGGCCATGGTGGGCACCCAGGCCGTCTCCATCCAGGCTAGAGTGGAGGGGTTCGTCCAGGTGGGCACCGGGTACTGGGGGCCCTTGCCCGTTCCGGTGCTGATCACCGCGGTCCTGCTGCTGCTCTTCTACCTTGTCCTGCACCACACCCCGGCCGGCCGGTACCTCTACGCGGTGGGCGGCAATGCCCAGGCCGCCCGCCTGGCCGGCCTGCCGGTGGAAGCGCTCAAGCTGGCGGCCTTTGCCCTCAGCGGGATGCTGGCCGCGCTGAGCGCCTTCATCCTGGCCTCGCGCCTCAACTCTGGGCAGCCCAACGCCGGCCTGGGCTTTGAACTACAAATTATCGCCGCAGTGGTGCTGGGCGGGGTGAGCCTCAGCGGGGGACTGGGCACCCTGGTGGGGGCGGGTCTGGGAATCCTGATCCTGACGGTGCTCAACAACGGCCTGGTGCTGCTGGACGTCTCCTCCTTCTACCACGACATCGCCCGGGGCACGGTGATCATCCTGGCCGTGTACCTGGACACTCGCCGGCGGGGGCGCGGGTGATGGCTGCCGAGCCGCTGGTCCAACTGCGCGACATCCACAAGCAGTATCCTGGGGTCTACGCCCTCAAGGGGGTGGACTTCGAGCTCTGCCCGGGCGAGGTACACGCCCTGGTGGGGGAGAACGGGGCCGGCAAGTCCACCCTGATCAAGATCCTGGCTGGGGCCTGTCCCTTTGACCGGGGCGAGTATCTCATCGGGGGTGAGCCGGCCGGCATCGCCTCGCCCCAGGACGCCATCCGCAGGGGGATCAGCGTGGTGTACCAGGAGCTGGAGCTGGCTCCCCGGCTCTCGGTGGCCGAGAATATCTTCTTCGGGAGGCTGCCCTCCCGCCGCGGCCAGGTGCAGTGGGCCCAGCTCTACCAGGAGAGCGCCGCGGTCTTGGAACAAGTGGGCCTGGAGGTGGACCCGCGCCTGTGGGTGGAGCGCCTGGGCCTCGCGGCCCAGCAACTGGTGGAGATCGCCCGGGCCCTGTCCTGCCGGGCCAGGGTGCTGATCATGGACGAGCCCACCTCGGCCCTGACCCCGGCGGAGATCAGCCGGCTCTTCGGCCTGATCCGCCGGCTGCGCGAGCAGGGCACGGCCATCCTCTACGTCTCGCACAAGCTGGAGGAGATCCTCTCCCTGGCCGACCGGGTGACGGTGCTGCGCGACGGGGCGCGGGTAGGCACCCTGCAGGCGGGATCATTCGACGAGGCCCAGTTGATCGCCCTGATGGTGGGCCGCCCCCTGGGCGCGCTCTTCCCCCGCACCCACCGGGCCCGCGGCGCGGCGGCCCTGGAGGTGAAAGAGTTGAGCACCGCCCGGGTGCACGATATCTCCTTCCGGGTGGCACGGGGCGAGATCGTGGGTTTTTCCGGGTTGATGGGGGCGGGCCGCACCGAGGTGGCCCGCGCGGTGCTGGGTTTGGACCGGCGCTTGGGCGGGGAAGTGCGGGTGGGCGGCCAGGCGCTGCCGGCCGATTCCTGCGCCGCGGCCCGCCGGCTGGGCCTGGGCCTAGTACCGGAGGACCGCCGGGCCGAGGGGATCTTCCCCCAGTTGGGGGTGGACCACAATGCCAGCATCGCCTCCCTGGAGCAGTTCAGCCGCCGGGGGTGGATCCGGCGCGAGCAGGAGCAGGAGGCCGTGGCCGAACAGGTGCGGCGGCTGGAGATCAGGACCCCCTCCCTGGCACAGCGCATCGCCTTGCTGAGCGGGGGCAATCAGCAGAAGGTGCTCATCGCCCGTTGGCTGCTGCGCCAGGGCCTCCGGGCGCTTTTGGTGGACGAACCCACCCGCGGCATCGACGTGGGGGCGCGGGCGGAGATCTACCGGCTGCTGGACCTGCTGGCCGGCCAGGGCCTGGGCCTGGTGGTGATCTCCTCGGAGCTGCCCGAACTGCTGGGACTATGCGACCGGATCTACGTGATGAAGGGGGGGCGGATCACCGGGGTGGTGGAGCGCGCCCAGGCCACGCAGGAAAAGCTGCTGGCCATGGCGCTTTGAGAGGACGGTGATCATGCGCGGAAGCGTGTTACTCAAGACGGGGATGCTGGTGCTGGCTGGACGGACGGCGGCGTACGCCCAGGAGCCCTCGGGGCAAGGTGCCCTGCACCAGTGGACCCGCTTCCTGTCCTGGCTCTTCCAGGTCTCCTCCGAGGATCTGGAGCGCAAGCTGATGCGGGTGGCCATCGCCCTGGGGATACTGCTGGGCGCCAAGTTCTTCATGGATCTGGTGCAGTGGGCGAGCCGGCGGCTGGTCTACTCCAGATGGGCGCCCCTGGCGCTGCTCTTCGGCGACCGCCAGCGCTCCATCACCCTGCAGACCCTCTTCATCAGCATCGCCCGCTACGTGGTCTACTTCACGGCGCTGGGCTACATCCTCAGCCAGTTCGGCATCGACTACCGCGCCTACATGGCCTCCCTATCCCTGGTGGGCATCGCCCTGGGTTTCGGGTCGCAGGGCCTGGTGCAGGACGTGGTGACCGGGTTCTTCATCCTCTTCGAGGACCAGTTCTCGGTGGGCGACATGGTGGAGATCGGCGGCCAGGTGGGGATCGTGGAGGAGATCGGGCTACGCACCGTGCGGCTGCGCAACTACCACGGGGCCCAGGTCATCTTTTCCAACCGCAACATCCCCATGGTGGGCAAGTACCGCAAGGGCGCCTTTGAAGTGGGGGTGGACGTGGCGGTGGCCGACCCCGAAAAGGGGGAGCGGGCCGTCCAACTGCTGGGGCAACTGGGCGTTGAGTTGGAGAAGCAGTTCCGCGAGGTGGTCATCGGGGTGCCCCAGGTGGAGGGGCTGCTGCGCCTGGAGACCGGCGAGTGTTTCGTGCGGCAGCGGGCGCGGATCTGGCCGGCCCAGCAGTGGGTGATCGACAACCAGCTGGTCCCGCGCATCCAGGAACTCTTCGCCCGCGAGGGGCTGGAGATCCCGGCCAACCGGGTGGTGGCTTTTTACCATTTCCCCGAAGAAGAGGAACTTCCCCAGACCCTCTTCCCCGGCTTTCTGCGCCGGGGTTAGCCAACACACAGGAGGAAGACATGGACAAGCGGCATTGGATAGACTGCCCTGCCACCCTGACCCACGGCAACATCATCCAGCGGGTGATCTTCACCCGCCAGGACCCGCAGGCCCGCCAGGAGGGCGGGGTGCTGCGCTTCATCGAGAGCTTCGCCCGCGCTTACCTGGAGCCGGGCGTCTCCTCGGTGCCCCACGTCAACGAGGGCATCCAGGAGGTCTTCTTCGTGGCCTCGGGCTCGGGGCAGTTGGTGGCCGGGGCCCAGAAGCACGGGCTGCGGGAGGGGGACGGAGTGATCATGCCCCCGGGCGTAGAGCACACCTTCGTCAACGAGGGCCAGGAGCCGCTGGAACTGCTCATCCTGGTCGAGGCCGTGCCCAAGGGCGCCAAGGTCAAAGGGCGCAAACCCCTGGTGCGCAACTTCGCCCAGAACAACATGGGCCAGGGCCACTGGTCCCACCTCGTGCACAAGGTCTTCGACCGCAATGACGGTCTGCTGCAGATGCACGCCGTCCTCATCGTGCGCATCGAGGCCATGCAGCCGGCCGACACCCACGGGCACGGCGCCGATATGGACGAGGTGTGGTACATGTGGAAGGGGCAGGGGATACACGTGGTGAGCCAAGAGGTC
Organism: Candidatus Latescibacterota bacterium; assembly: GCA_016187725.1. Lineage (GTDB taxonomy): Bacteria > Latescibacterota > UBA2968 > UBA8231 > UBA8231 > SICG01. Next base: position 34,171 of record JACPJE010000264.1, on the reverse strand, counting down.
TGCGTGCAGACCCCGGGCACGGCGGTCTCGGTCTGTCCCTCCAATCCGGGGCATTCGCTGATCAACCACACCTGCCAGCCGCTGCAGGTCTTCTACTTCGCCCGCTATCCGCAGTGAGGCGAGGGGCCCTTCCCTTCAGCGCATCAGCAGGCGCAGGGCCGCGTCGGCCGGGTTGAGGTGGGGGATGGACAACCGGAGAAAGGTCTCCAGCAGCTGGGAGGGCGAGGAGTCCGAGGTGTCGATCTCGAATTTGCGGCGGATCCAGGAATGGCGGTACTCCTCGGCAAAGCCGGCGAGGATCTCCTCCACCTCGGCGGCTGGGACCAGCTGGTGGGGATGGGGATGGGCGGCCATGCGGGCGCGGATGATTTCGGGCCGGGCCTTCAGGTGCACCAGGATAGCGTCGGAGGGCATATCGGGTTCGTATTCGCGGACCTCGACCGGGATGCCCGGGTAGTAGTAGCGGGGGCCGTACACCGCCTCTTCGATGTGGAAGCCGCCCAGCAGGATGTGCTGGTAGCGGTGCAGCAGGCGCACATGGTACACGATCTGGAAGCGCTGAAAGCGCTCCTTGATGGCCGGCAACATGTCGAGCATGGCCTGCTGCTCGGCCTGGTCGAGGTGGTAGGCGTCGGGGATGGTGAAGTGGTCGTCGAGGTGGTGCTGGATGCCCCGTTCCCGTCCCCAGGCGTCGAGGCCTTTGATCAGGGTGCTGACCCCCGAGTACTCGCAGCCGATGGCGATGATGCGCACAGGTGGTACCTCCCTAGATTGGATCTTGGACGCCGCCCCATCGCGGCGTAAGGTCTCCGGGGTTCACTCCCCGCCGCAATTGAAGTGTCAGCCTGTCTTCGGCCCCAGCTTTTCCAGCCGCTCTCTGGATACCCGTCCTATCCAGGTCGTGCCGAAGCGAGCGGATAGTTCTTCAAAGCGCTGACGCGCCTCCTCGGTGCGGCCCTCGGCGAGCCAGCGGTCGGCTTCGTAGAAGGCCTCGGCCCCGGTGGTGAGGCCCTCGGCCATCAGGGCGGAGGCTACCTCGACGGAGGGCACGGGGATGTCCCGGAGTTTGTCGAGGGCAGGAGGGTGGGGGTCGGTGAGGATCTGGTACGCGGCCGGGTTGCGCTCGCGGAAGAGGCGGGCGCGGAAGTCGGCGGTCAAGCCGCCCAGGGAGTCACCAGCCTCGCGGCCTCCGGCCGGATCGATGTCGGCGGCGACCACCGCGTCCGGTTCCCGCCCACCTTCGGCGAGGATCTCGCCCTTGGGGCCAATGACCATGCTGCTCCCGCCGCGGAAGGCCACCACCAGGTAGATGAAGTTCTCGCTGGCCCTGGTGCGGAAGGCGGCCAGGTCGGCCTCGGGCACGCCCATTGAGGCGCCTCCCAGGGTGAGGTGGAAGACCAGGTCGGCCCCGGCCAGGGCCAGGGCCCGGGTGGTTTCGGGAAAGAGGATGTCGTAGCAGATGCACAGCCCGACGGTGCCGATGCTGGGCACTGCGAAAACCGGGAAGTGCGTCCCCCTTTTGCGCGAACTCTCGGCCAGGGTGGGCTGCACCTTGTGGTAGCGACCTATTTCCACGCCGTCCGCGCCCAGCAGGATGGCGGTGTTGTAGACGTCGGGTCCCTCGGCGCAGTCATTGCAGCAGGCCAGGGGCATGTGGTGTTTGGCAGCCACCCCGCCCAGGCGCTCCAGCATCTCGACCTCGGCCTGGCGCAGGAAGGCGTGGAGCTGGCCGGGGTTGCCGGCCTCCCATTCGAGGGTGCCCAGGGTGTCTTCGGGAAAGGCGGCGATCCGGCAACCCTGGCGGGCGGCCTCTTCGGCCAGGCCGGCCAGTTCGTCGAGGTTGCGGCGCACCTGCTCCAGGGCTTCCGGATAGGAAAGTTTGTAGGAGAGGGTGCGGCGTTTGGGCTGCAGGGCGGCCACGCGGATGGTGGACATGGGAATCTCCTGTAAACGCGGTTCCTACCAGGTCCGCTCCTTGAGCAGTTCCTGGACAGCGTCGCGGGGCACGGGCAGGTCGTCGATGTGGTCTTCGAGCCAGCGCGAGAAGTCGGTTTCGATCTCATCGGTCCAGCGGGTGTCGATCTGGCCGGGGGTGTACTTGCTCTCGCGCAGCCGCTGCATGCCGAACATGTCGCGCAGGCGGATGATCTCCGAGGTGGTCACCACCTTCTCGGCCAGATGGGGCGGGATGAAGATCACTCCCTCGCGTTTGCCCAGCACGATATCGCCGGGCATCACCGTGGCCAGGCCCAGCCGCACCGGGCAGTTCATGCCCACCAGCATGATGGTGGGCGAGGCGTAGGAGGGGTGCCAGCCGCGCACGAAGCTGGCGAACCCCTCAAGAGCCTCGATGCCCTCCAGGTCGCGCACCGCTGCGTCGTGCACTACCCCGTTGCCCGAGTTGGTGAGGATGGCGGTGGCCAGGTTGTCGCCGATGACCGGGCCCTCGGCGATCTTGCCGAAGACGTCGGCCACGTACACGTCGCCGGGCACCAGCGCGTCGATGGGCCAGGAGATCTGGTCGCCGATCTGGCCGGCCTTTTCCCCGCGTGCGTCCATCACCTGGCGCATGTCGGGCCGGCGGGGCATGTACAGGGCAGTGAGGGCCCGGCCGCAGAGTACCCCGCCCGGGTGGGTGCACTGCCAGCCGCCTTCGTACTGGTGGTTGAAGCCGGCCCCGCGCAGTACCCCCCAGGCCTGGGTGATGGTGACGTGGCGCATGCGGGTGACGAGGTCGTCGGGCACCCGGGGGCGGCCGTCGGCAAAGCGCTCCCCCTGCCACTCGGGGGTGTAGGCGATCAGTTCCCCGGGGTTCAGATTGAGCGGCGCGAATTTCTCCATGGTCCTCTGCGGTCAACGGGAGTTGGTCCGTCCATAATACGCCCTCCCCGGCGGGCGATCAAGGGCCTGCTCAGCGCGGCCAGTGCCGACAGCGAAAAAAAGCGCCTGAATAAATTGGACCGGCAGAGAAGAAATTCAGTATCTTCCCACCACCGCGATACCCTACACACCGGGAGGAGGAGCATGGCACTAGCGATAGATCTGACAGGGCGTCTGACGCTGGTCACCGGCGGGACCAGCCAACTCGGCCGGGTCATGGTGCGCACGCTGGCCGATTGTGGAGCTGATCTGGCGATTCACTATCACCAGAACAAGTCTGGCGCCCAGAAGTTGTGCGCCGAAGTCGAGGAGCGGGGCCGCCGCGCCCTGGCTGTCCAGGCGGATGTCGGGGAGTTGAAATCCGTCATGGGCATGCGCGACGCCATCCAGGAGGCCCTCGGCGATCCGGACATTGTGGTGACCAATGCCGTATCGCAGATCACCTGGCATACGGTCCTCGAGGAGGATCCCAAGAACTACGAAGGCCAGTTCCGCACCTGTGTGCTGCAGAACGTCCACCTAGCCAAGGCTTTCATCCCGGCGATGATCCGCAGGCGGGTGGGACGCTTCATCGGCATCAACACCGAGTGCACCATGCAGCTCAAACCGACCCAGTCTGCCTATGCCTCGGCCAAGAGGGGGATGGATGGGGTGCTCAGGGTGCTCGCCAGAGAAGTGGGCGAGCACCAGATCACCGTCAACCAGGTGGCGCCGGGCTGGACCATCAGCGACCGGGACCGCGAGCAGGGCACCCAGCGCAACGAGGGTTACGAGGCCACCGTGCCCCTCAAGAGGCGCGGCACCGACCAGGAAATCGCCAATGTCGTCGCCTTCCTGGCTTCGGGTCTGGCCAGTTTCATCTCCGGAGCCTATCTCCCCGTCTGCGGCGGCAATGTGATGCCCACGGTCTGAGCGGAAAGCCCCCTGCCGGCACCGGCCGTCTTAAGGATGGCGCTACGGATTCCGGGCTTTGGCGGCCTTCGGGTCGAGCGCCCGGGTCGGGGTACGACAATGATTCCTTTTCATGGAGGCTCACTCGTCCTGCCAGCGCTGCCACCGGCCCTGGCGCGCCACCATCAGCACTGGGTCTTCGCGCCGGCCGCCCAGACTGTTGAAGGTGAAAGGGCCGGTCAGGCCGGCGAAGGGCAGGCGGGTCAGTTCGTCGCGCAGGCGGGCGCGGTTCAGGCCCGAGTGCCGCAGGGCGGCGATGACCAGTCGGGTGGTGTCGTAGGCGAAGAGGGCGACGTAGGAGGGCTGACTGCCCAGGGCCTCTGGGGCCGGGGCCGACAGATCGGCGGGGGCGGCCACGATCAGTTCCCCCAGGGACTGGCCCTGGGCTGCCACCTCGGGCAGGGCCAGCAGGGCCGGCCCCAGCATGGGCAGGGTGCAGCCTTGTCGGCGCAGGCGGGCGATGAGGGGCAGGGCAGTGGCCGGCCGGCCCCAGATCACCAGGGCCTGAGCCTGGGCGCGTCCCAGGCGCGGGGCCACTGCGACCGGATCGGCCGGGTGGTATTCCACCTGCAGGGCAAGGGCCAGGCTGCAGGCGCGCGCCGCCTCCAGCAGGCGCGCCAGGGCGGTCCGCCCGTCGCGGGTGGCTTCGGTGGCCACCCCGATCCGCCGCCAGCCTTGCTGCGCGCAGGCGCGGACCAACAGGTCGGCCTGGGCCCGGTCGTCGGGCAGGCAGCGGAACATCCAGGGCACATTAGCGTAGTCGATGGTCCGGTCCCCGGCCCCTGGGCTGAGCACCGGCACCCAGAGTTTGGCGGCCACCAGCTCAGCGGCATGGGCCCGCTCCCCGTCCAGGCCGCCGATCACCGCCCATACCTGGTCTTCCTGCGCCAGCCGCACCACCTGGCTGGCCACCACGCCCCAGGGACCGTCGTCGGGCCGGAACACCACTGCGAAGGGCAGGCCGCCGTACCCCCCGGCGGCATTGGCCTCGGCCACCGCCTGCATTACCCCCTGCCGCAACTCTTGCCCTGCCGCACTTTGCGCTGGTCCCAGCAGTCCCAATCGCACGGCGCTGAGGGTGTCGGGCGCCGGTATTTCGCGCCCCGGTCCGTTGAACTGCACCCCGGCCGTCGAGAGGTCGCGGTACGGCTCCTGGCCCCGGGCGATCCCCAGGACCAGCAACAGGCAGCACAGCCAGCCCATGGTCAACGGCCGGCCGGGTCGAAGATGGCGGCCACCTCCACCTCGCACAGCCATTCGGGGCGGCACACCGCTGCCCGGCAGATGGTATGGGGGATGTCCCGGGGCACACCGCGCTGGGCGTAGATCCGGGTCAGGCAGTCGCAGTCCTGGGTGTTTTTCAGGTAGGTGGTGGCCCGCACCACGTCGCTCAGGCCGGCCCCGGCGCTCTCCAGCAGTTGCTCGACGTTGGTGAGCATGCGGTGGGTCTGGCCCTCGATGTCGCCCACGTGGACCACCTGGCCGCAGTCGTCGATGCTGGCTGTCCCCGAGATGTAGACCACCCGGCGATCCTCTCTGGTCACGGCGAGGCCGCGCGAGAAGGACGAGCCGTAGGCCGGAGCCTCGTTCATGGTGAGGGCGCCCAGGGCCTCGATCTGCACGGGCCGGGCGGCGCGCAGGGCGTAGAGATCCATGGCCACGCTGCGGTCGGGGGGCCAGACCCCGCCCTCGATGCCGGTGCTGGCCGGCAGGCGCTGCAACCCCTGCCTGGCGAAGAAGGCGCTGCGCGCCTGGTTGAGGGCGGCGTAGTCACGCTCCATGTGGGACAGGTAGATCCAGGTGCGGATGGTGTCGCTGAAGTGCAGCTCCTCCTGGTTGAGGGCGGCAGCGGCGCGGGCGAAGACCTCGCTGGCCTGGGCGGAGAAACTGCCGCCCTCCCCGGTGACGTTGTGCAGGAAGAAGTGGTCGTAGTCGCGGTAGGAGACCACCCTGCCGGCGCCGGCGCCCAGCTCGGCGTGCAGCGGGCGCACCACCAGGGGATCGGCGCCGTTGGCAAAGACGGCGCGGGCCTGCAGTTCGCACAGCACTCCTGGGCGGCAGGGGGGCTGGTTGAGGTAGGTGGTGGCCGGCTGGCTGCGGGAGCCGTAGAAGGCGGCGCGCTGATGGCCGAATACCTCGGCCTGGGTTTCCAGGTCGCTGAAGAAGACCTTCTCGGTGATCACATCCTGGGGCCTGGCGCCCTGCTCGCGCAGCAACTCGCCCAGGTGCTGGTAGATTTCCCTGGCCTGCCCGGCGATGGAGCCGCCCTGGCGGGGATGGGCGCACAGGTAGAGCTTGGTGGCGCCCGGGCCGACGATCTGGGTGGCCTGGACCGCGCTCTCGCCGCGGCCGAAGCGGCGCACCCGGAGCAGGGGCAAGTGAGCAGTGGATACCATAGGGAGTTCCTCTCTAGAAGCGCGCCTTCACCTCGGGCTGGCCAAAGGCGAAACGCCCCTGGCGCACCGTGGCCATGGTCACGGGTCCCCGGTCTGAATAGGCGTCGTCCATCTCGATAGCTCCGGTCACCCCCTCGTAGTGCCTGAGTTCGGCCAGGGCGTCGCGGATGCGGTAGCGGTTGAGGCCGGCCTTGCGGATGGCCTGGATCACCATCCAGGCGCCGTCGTACGCGTGGGCTGCGTACACCCCGGGCTCACTGTCCGTGCGGCGATGGTACTCGGCGGCGAAATGCTTCAGGGCCGGGGAGTCGGCCTCGGGGTTGTAGGGGTAGGTGGCGATCACCCCTTCGGCTGCCGGGCCGGCCAGCTCCAGGAAGCGGGGGTTCACCACCCGGTCGCAGGCGAGGATGGGCATCTGCAGGCCGGCGGCGCGGATGCGCCTGACCAATTCTCCGGCGGCTTCGGCGTCGGCCCACAGCACCACCGCATCGGGCTGCACCTTCTGCAGTCGCTCGATCTGCACGGTGAATTCCGGATTCACCTGGGCGTAGTTGGTCTCGTAGTTGATCTCGATGGGCACGGGGCGTCCCAGGCGCACGGTCGCGGAGCGAAATTCGCTCACCCCGAAGCGGCCGTAGCGGTTGTTCGCGCGCAAGATGGCCACCTTCTGGAAGCCCCGCTCCTTGAAGGCGTAGTAAGCGATGGTGTAGGTCATCTGCCGGTCGTCGGCGATGTTGCGGAAGATCCAGGGGATGCGGGTCTCCACCAGGGTGGGATCGGTGTCGGCCACGTTCATCACCGGGATCTCGGTCTTGAGGGCCACGCGGATGGCGATGTGGGTGTTGGCCCCGTCCACGGTGCCGATCACCGCCCAGGCCCTGTCCTGGTAGGTGAAGTGGGCGATCTCGTTGGCCGAAGCGCCCCACAGGCCGGTGTCGTTGTGGACCACCAGGGCGAAGGGCTTGCCCTGGTACCCGCCCTGGGCATTGGCCTCGTCGACGGCGATCTGGATGCCGGTGAGCATGGGCCGGCCGATGTAGGTCTCGTAGGAGCGTTCGAGGGGGGCCAACACCCCGATCCTGACGCTGTCCACCTGGGGCTCGGGTTTCTCGCGGCCCGGCCCGGTGAAGACCAGGGGTTCGAGGAAGAACTGCTTGTAGGGTTTCTGCACAAAGTTGTGGAAGGGCCGCAGCTCTTCGGGGGTGTTGCCATAGTTTTTGAGGCTGTCGGCCTGCTCGGCGGCCAGGGGGCCGGCCAGCAATGCCAACAAGAATGCCGAAGTCATTATAGGTCTCATGCGAAATCCTCCTGATGCGTCGGGGAGCGACCCGTTCCGGGCGTTCCCAAGGCGTAATACTCGCTGCCCTCCCCCAAGACCCTTCCCCCGCAACGCCATCTATATGGCGTTGCGCCTAACGGGCGCCCAGGGAGGGGCTTTCCAGGGAGCCGTGGCTCAGGCCCTTGGAGGTGGCCACCCAGACCTCGTCCCCCTGGAAATCGATCCCCTGGATGTAGTTGTTCGCCAGGCCCTTTTCGAGCGGGATCTTCTGCAGCAATTCGCCTTCGCGAAAGACCCGCGCCTCCCACGGACCCGTGTAGTCCATCGGCCCGGTGGCCGGCGCGTAGGTGACCCAGCGGTTGGTGTCGCGGTCCACCGCGCTGAGGCCCTTGTCGGTGCAGGCCCAACCCACCTTGCCTTTGGCCTTGATGAAGTTGACGAAGTTGCTGGCCAGGCCGGTGTCGTGGTCCATGTACCCGCGCCAGCGCTGGCCATCGTAGCTGGACATCCCGAAGTAGGTGGCCACCCAGAGGAGGCCCTCCCGAAAACTGACAGAGGGGTTGACCACCGAGATGGGTCCGTCGTCGCGGAAGAGGTCCACCTCCATCTCACCGTCCGGGTCGCGGTAGGCCTGCCACTTTTCGGTGGCCACGTCGAACTCCAGGACCCCGCCGCCCCACAGGGCGGCCCAGACCTTGCCGTCGGCGTAGTCCACGGCATAGCCCCAGGGCTCGTGTTGGGGGGCGTTTTCGGGGGTGTACACGTCCCAGCGGCCCTCCCGCACCCGGTACCGGCCTTCGCCGGTGGTGGTGGCCACCCAGATGTTCTGGTTCTCCACCGCCACCCCAAAGACCACGTCGTTGGGCAGGCCGCTGTTGAACTGGTTGAAGGTGCGGAACTGGCCCGCCGAGAACTGGCTCAGGCCGCCCATGGTGCCGGCCCACAGGTCGCGGGTGACCGGGTCCACGGCCAGGGAGACGACCACGTCATAGGCCAGGCCCTCGGCGGCGGTGTAGGTCTTCCAGGTTCCGCCCTCGTACAGGGCCAGGCCGCGGTCGGTGCCGGCCCATATCCGGTCCTGGTCCACGGCCACACAGAAGACCTTGTCCGAGGGCAGGCCCTCCTCTTTGCCAAAAGATTCCCAGCGGGTGTAGACCTGGGGCGCGTCCTCCTGGGCGGCAGCGAGGGTGGCGAACAGCAGCAGTATGGCGGCGGATGCGGTTTTCATCTCCAGAGCCTCCTGTACTCAATGGCCAGAAACTCGTAACAATTACTTAATGCGCCCCTCCTTGTGCTCGATCTTGGCCCAAGCCTGCTCGTGGGTGAGATGTTTGGCCCCCACGACGGCGTGCGACTCCTTGGGGTGGTGGCAGGAGGTATAGCACAGATCCTGGGGCGGCTTGCTCAGGCCAGACGGCCCCCGGGGCGGCGGCAGGTTCATGAGCCGGACGTGCTCGCCGCAGGGGCCGTGGCACTTCTCGCAGGCCACGCCCTCGGCGATGCGGAAGCCGGGGTCCCGGTACGCGGCTGGGGCGTCCACGCCGGTGCCGTGGCAGCCCAGGCACACCGCGCTCTTGTCCGGGGAGGAGGCCTTGATCCCGTGGCGGGCGGCCACCTGCAAGGCCATGCGCGTGTGCAGCCAGACCGAGGTGCGCGCGTGTTTGGTGCCCAGCCATTTCTGGTACGCGGCCTCGTGACAGGGGCGGCAGGCCTCGTTGCCCACGTACACCGCAGGCGGGGTGGCCAGTGGTCCCAGTTCCTCGATACCCAGCTCTGCGGGTTCCAGCTGGTCCTCGTAGAGCTGGGCGCCGGCGGGTGCGGTCAGCAGTAAGGCGATGAGCAAGAAGTGTCGCATCAGAAGGTCTTGATGTATTCGATGAGGGCGTTGAGCTGGTCCTTGCTCATGTCGTTGGTCACCCCGTGGGTGTCGTCGGGATTGTGGACCGTCCAGATCTCCTCCAGGCTGTAGCAGCGGCCGTCGTGCATGTAAGGCGCCCGCTCATAGGTGTTGGCCAGATGGGGCGTGTCGAAATCCCCGTCCAGGTCATGGTAGTTGCGCGAGCCGATGTTGTGGATGAAGTGGTCGGTGCCGTAGGGGGCAGGGTGGCAGGTGACGCAGCGATTGCCGGTGGGGATGTAGCGTCCCTGATTGTCGTAGGGCCGTTCAAAAAGTTTTTTGCCCAGCTGCTGGGTCTTGTTGAGCTGGCCTCCGGGGGCCAGGTAGCGGTTGGGCCGTTTGGGGATGGACTCGATGAAATGAGCGGTGGCGCGGCGGTCCTCGGGCTCGAAGCCGTGGGTGCGGAAGAAGAGTTGGGCGGCGCGCGGCCCGTCCTGGCGCTCGATGGTGAGGTTCTTGCCCCGCCACTTGAAGGGCCCGGTGGGGCCCACCTGGCGCATGGTCATGTTGTCGACCAGGTTGTGCCCCATCCCTCCGTCGGCGGCGATGTCGTAATTCAGGCCGTCGACGCCGTACTCCGGATGGCAGGTGGCGCAGCTGAGCTGCTTCTGGAAGCTGATGCTGGCGTAGTTGAAGAGCTGGGCGCCGCGGCGCAGGGCGCTGACCGCCTTCGGCCCCCCCAGGTCGATGGTGTCGGTCACCGCCCGCTTTCTGGTATCGATGACAGCGATCTGGTCGGCCAGGCGCAATGCCGCGTAGAGCCAGCGCCCGTCGGGGGAGAGGGCCAGGCCCTTGGGGTTGGCGCCGGTGGGGATGCGGGCTACCGCGTACTCGCTGCTCAGGCCCAGGTGGCGGGCGTACTGCCGCAACTGTTCGTCGGCGATGCCGATGCGCCCCTCCTCGACCTGGAGTACCCGGCAGACCGCGGCGAAGTCCACCACCGTCAGCGCGTCGGTGCCGCTGGAGGAGAGGTAGAGCCAGCGGCCATCGGGAGAGAAGGCCACCCCGTAGGGATCGGCATAGTAGAGATTGGGCTCGTCGATGAGCAGGAAGGCGCTGCGCCCGCCCGGCCGGGTCTCGGTGACCGCAAAGCCAAAGGTCACCATCCAGCCCTGGTACACCTGGGTCTCGGGGATCAGGTTCTTGGGCAGTTCCACGGCGGTGATTGCGAAGCGCCCGTCAGGAGAGACGGCGATGCCCTGGCCGATGACCGCCCCGGGCAGGGCGCGCCGCTCGCGCACCCGCTGGGCGACCGCGTCCAGCATGCTCAGTTCGAGCACCGGCGGGGCGCGGAAGGGCACCGGATTGGAGTACTGGCTGGAGGCGTAGAGGGTGCGCCCGTCCGGACTGAGGGCCAGGCCGAAGGGCCCCCGGCCCAGGGGCAGGCGTTTGGTTTCGAGCCCCTGGGCCAGATCCACCACCGACAGGTCGCCGGTGCCCAGGTTGGCGACCATCAGATATTGTCCATCGGGGGAGAGGGCCAGGCCGTGGGGGTCGTCGCCCACCGGGATGCGCGACTGCACCTGCAGGGCGGCCAGGTCCACCACTGCCACCTCGTTGTCGCGCCGGCAGCTGACGTAGAGGGTCTTTTCGTCGGCGCTGAGGGCCAGGCCAAAGGGCTCGCCGCCCACCGGGATGCGCGACTGCACCTGGCGTTGGCGGGTGTCGGCCACCAGCACCTCGCCGCTCTGCTCGCAGGCCACCAGGAGCCGGCGGCCGTCCGCCGAAAGCAGTAGCTGGATGGGCGATTTGTAGAGGGCGTCCTCGGGCTCGGGGACGGGCGGGTTGTAGGGGGCGGAGCCGCCAGGTTCGGCGGCGCGGCAGGGCGCGGCCAGCAGCCTCAGCACCAGGGCGCTCAGCGCCAGCAAGTGCGCAGCAGGCGCCATGGTCTCACCTTCCCTCCCCCTTGAGGGTGACCGGCTGCGCCCGGATCAGGGCCTGGGTGGCCCGGTTCTCCGGGGCCAGCTCCTTGTTTTCGTGGCAGCCGATGCAGCCGCGCTGGTCGCCGGCGCGCACCCAGGTCCAGGCGCGCATGGTCTGCACCACCCGACCTTCGGCGTCGAGGGCCTCGATGTAGAAGGGCAGGTCGCCGGCCACGTTCACGTAGAAGGAGCCGTCCGGCTCCACCGGGGCTTCGCCGAGGATGCGGGTGCGGACATGCGCAGGGGGCCAGCCGCCCGGCGGGCGGGCGGGCGCCTCGCCAGGCAGGAGGGGCACGCCCTCCACCAGCCGCACCTGCTTGACCTGTCCAGGCCGCGCCTGGTCGGGCCGGTCCGAATCATACACGTTGAGGCACTGCAGTTGTCCCAGGCCCTTGAGTTCGCCCACGTCCAGCACCGAGGCGAACTCGACCATGGGGATGCGGCCCACTGGCTCGGGCCTGGGCGCCAGGACCTGGGCGTCGAGTTCGTCCCAGGCCGGGTCGTCCAACACCTCAGGCCCGGGCCGGCCTTTTATTGGATCGAAGCGGTAGATACCCCAGGTGCCCCCGGGCCGGCGGCGGGCCACCAGCAGCCCTCCGTCCGGGGCCGGGTGCGGGGTGCGGTACTCCTCGCCCTCCCGACTGAGGATCTGGTGGGTGTACAGGGGCCGGCGCAATTCCACCCGCGCCAATTGCCCTCCCTGATGGGGGTCACTGCCCTGGTGTTCGACAAAGACCACGCTGCGGTCGGGCAACTCGCAGGGGGCGCTCTGCGAGAGCGCCCCGTCGTGGGTGCCGTAGAAGGCGTTCAGATCCTCGCCGGCCCAACTGATGGTCATCAGGGCCAGACCTTCCCGCTGCCAGGAGGAGAAGAGCACCCGGCCGTCGGCCAGCACGGTGGGGGCCCCATCGCCGCCCAGATTGTAGGTAGTGCGCCAGGTCACGATGCCCCTGCCCGGCACCGGCTCCAGGTTCTGGGCATAGAGGGAGCGCAGCGGGCCCCGGCCCTCTTCGTCGAGCACCCCGGGGGCGGTGCTGGTGAAGCAGAACCAGCGCACCTTCTGCTCAAAGGCCGGCGCATCCACCGCGGCCTTGGCCAGGTAGATGGGTTCGCGGCAATCCCCCAGGCCGGCGGTGAGGGGGCGTTTGCCCGAGCCGTCGGCCTGCATCTCCCAGATCTCCCAGGAGTCGCTTACTGATTTGCGGCCCGCAAAGAGCAGGTGGGTGCCCTCAAAGGAGACGCAGGGGTCGGCGGCCTCGGCGAAATCGGTGGTGAGCACCTGCAGGGTCCCGTCCGCATTCAGGCGGACGATGCGGCTGCCCGCACCGGGTACTGCCTCCTGGACCAGGATCAGGGGGTATCCCCGAGTAGCGGCCCGGGCCGGCAGGCAGGACAGGAACAGGAGGGCGGTCCAGCACCAGTTCACGGAGCCGGCTCCTCGATTGCCAGCACCTGGTCGGCGGGCAGGTCGCGCAGTTCCTGAGTTTTTCCGCTGGGCCAGCGGATGCGCAACAGGTCGATGTGGTCGCGGGGGCCCAGGCCAAAGTGGAGGCGCGGCTCGTTCTGGGACATATAGCCGCTGGCCCCATTTTTCTCGGCGATCTGGACCAGGTCGCCGGCCCGCACTTCCACCCGCGCCCCGATCCCGTCGCGGTTGCTGGCCCTTCCTTTCAGCGAGAGCAGCAGCCAGTGGTTGCCGGGAGTGCCCTCGTTGCGCAAGAGCACCGAGGGCTGGTCGATGTTGAGCACAAAGAGATCGAGGTCGCCATTGTTGTCGTAGTCGGCGGCGGCCCCGCCCCTGGCCACGTAGCGCCGGGTGAAGAAGGGGCCGGCGCCCGGGCCGGCATCCTGGAAGCGGCGCCCGCCCCGGGGATCGGGCACATTGGCCAGCAACAGAGGCTGCTGGGTATCTTCCAGACGGTGGGCGTCTCCGTTGGCGATAAAGAGGTCCAGGTCGCCGTCGTTGTCGCAGTCGAGGAAGTCCCCGTGCCAGCCGATGTACTGGCCGCTCAGCTCGGCGACGCCCAGGTCGGCGGTGCGGTCCTGGTAGTAGCCCTTGCCCTGGTACTCATAGAGGTTGTTGAAGCCCATGTCCGGCACCAAGAGGTCCAAGTCCCCGTCCAGGTCGAAATCCGCGAAATCCCCCCCCATCGAGGAACTGGCGTCGCCGTTGGTGGAGAAGGCTACCCCGGCTTCGAGGGCCACGTCGACAAAAGCCCCCTTGCCCTCGTTGCGGTAGAGGTAGTGCTCCATGGCGTCGTTGGCCACAAAGAGGTCCTGGTCGCCGTCGTCGTCGTAGTCGCCGGCCACCACCCCCATGGCCCGCCCCGGCTTGTCCACCCCGGCGGCCCTGCTCACCTCGGCAAAGGTGCCGTCCCCGTTGTTGCGGTAGAGCCGGTCCGGTTGCCCCGGATAGGCCAGGGGCCCGGGGAAATCGTCGGCCGCGTAGTAGAGCCGGTACTGGGGGTCGAAGTCGAGATAGTTGCCCACGTACAGGTCGAGGTCGCCGTCGAGGTCATAGTCGAAGGAGGTGGTGCCCACCCCCCACAGGGTGTCGCCCACCCCGGCCTGGGCAGTGACATCGGCAAAGGTGCCATCCCCGTTGTTGCGATAGAGGGTGTTGGGGCCGTAGTTGGTGACGTACAGATCGGGGTCGCCGTCGTTGTCGTAGTCGCCGGCCGCACAGCCCATGCCGTACCCGGGGTCCCCCACCCCCGCCCGGTCAGTCACGTCGACAAAGGTGCCGTCCCCCTGGTTGTGGAAGAGGTGGTCCACCAGCACCGGCGGATGGCCCGAGGCCGGCGGGTCGCTGATGCCGGGCAGGTAGCAGCCGTTGACCGCAAAGAGGTCCATGTAGCCGTCGCGGTCGTAGTCGAAGAAGAGGCAGCCCGAGCCAGTGGCCTCGAGGATGGAGCTGAGGTGCTCGTCGCCGAAGCTGTGGGTGAAGTGGATGCCGGCCTCCGCCGTCACGTCGCGGTAGAGGGTTTGCGCCGCCGCGGCGAGGGGCATGCAGACCAGGACGAGCGAGAGGGGGAGTCGCAGCTTCATGGCGGATCATCGCTCCGACAGACAAGGGGAGGCACGCATGCTTTTTGCTTCTGAGCACAATCTGTACCAGGGTATTTTGGCACGGTGTACAGACGGATGCCTGCAGATTGAATTTCGGTGCCGGGTCATTTTGGCCCAGCGGGATCGTCTCAGTGGGACAGGGGGGTCTCCGGTCGAAGGGACAAAAGTGAAGGGCCGCACCTTTGAGATGCGACCCTTTATATCGGCGTGCTGTATGAATAAGGTAGCGCTACTTCCTCACTACTTGGCCATCTCCTTCTTGACCTGACCCCAGCTCAGCCACGGCCGTGGGCCGCGGCCGAGAGGCGGTACTTCCAGCTAGAAACCCCTCCAGCCCCACCGCTACCTGGCAGTAGAACCGCGAGATCGGATTCGCCTGGACCCGCGCCAGGAAGGCGGGGCACCAGCGGTCCAGGTGGCTGTGGCGGAACTGCTCTGCCTGGCGGGCGCAATGGGCCGCCAGTTCCGAGTGCCCCTGCTGCAGGGCGCTGGCCTGGCAATCGGCCAGGTGGGCCAGGAATGCCAGTTCGGCAGCCAGATGGTCAGGCAGGTCGTGGAAAGCGGGGTTGAGTTCCAGGCCGGCGCGCGCGTAGAGGGTGCAGACCGCAGAGGCGGATTGCTGCCCGATGAACCCCTTCCTCGTCCCTCCCGCAAAGGCGGTGCCGCACCCGGCTTCTTCGCTCTGCTCCAGGTGGAGTTCATCCACATAGAAGGATTCGTAGGGCGGCAGGTAGTGTTCCCCGGGGGCGGAGAAAAGCGCAGTGAATTCGACGGCGAGTTCCTCCCCCACGCTGGCCCATCCGGGGTCCTCCAAAGGGTGGGGATTGGTGGAGGTCTCGTGGAAATGGCAGGCCGTGGTCAACAGGCAATGGGTCACTAGGTCCTGGAGGAGCCAGGGGGGAGGCGGGGCAGCGAAGAGCTGGCTGAAGAAGCGGTAGAGGCCGGCCTCTACCAGCAGGCCGGCTTCTCGATCTTCCATCATATCCTTCACGCCTTGTAGACCTTCACGCAGTTCTGCTTGTGCATGGCCTGGCCCGAGAGGGGCTCAGCCCTGGTCGGCCTGAGCACTGCGTCCGAGGTGCCCCGGCCTTTGGCGATCTTCCCCAGGCCCCAGTGGCCAAAGCCGTGCAGCAGACCCACCACCTCCGGATGGATCCCCTGGGTCACCTGGAGCTTGGCCTTCACCTTGCCGTATTTCGATTCCACCCACACCTCGTCGCCGTCTTTGAGTCCTAGCTTCGCGGCGGTCTTGGGGTTTATCCGCAGTGGGTTGAGGGGTTTGATCTCCACCAGCCAGGCGTTGTTGTGGGTGCGGGTGTGGGTGTGGGAGGCCTCCTTCCAGTTGATTGAGTAAAGAGGGTATTCCGCATCGGGCATCCAGTCCCTCGGCTCATAGACCGGCAGTGGGGCCACGGGTTTGCCGGTGGCGTCCTTCTTCTCAGCGAACTTGGCGTTGTAGAACTCCACCTTCCCGGAAGGAGTGGAGAACCCCGCATAGGCCTTGCCGTCTTTCATCACCCCGATCTGCTTGTCCTTGGTGCCGTCCTTCTTCTTGGAGAAGACCATGGTCCCCTCCACGAGGGCATCCTTGAGTTTTTCCTCGGGGATGGGTTGGGCGTATTTCTCGTACGCGGTCCCTTTCTGGGAGACCCAGACCGCCCCCGGCAGGGCCTTGAGTTCTTCCAGGGTGATCTTGGGCTCGCCTTCCTTGATCTCCTTGCTCAGCCATTCCTCGTACCAGGCCGTGAGATCCTCGATTGGCTGGCCCGAGATCCGGCCCACGCGGAACACCTCGCCCCCCTCCTTATCCTTGAGGCCCAAGCGGCGGCCCAGCTCGGCCACAAACTCGTACTCGGTGGGCTGGCCGAAGAGCGGCTTGACTACGGGCTGGCGCAGGCCCAGCACCGGCCAGGTGACCCAGTGGGTGTTGAGGTCATAGCGCTCCAGGTAGGTAGCTCCGGGGATGACGATGTCCGCCATCAGGGCCGTCTCTGAGAGGTAGATGTCGTTCACCACCAGGAATTCTAGTTTCTTGAGGGCCTGCTCCACGGTCTGGGTCCCCGGCACCGACATCATGAGATTTTGGAAGAAGACGACACCGATCTTGGGCTGGTACGGACCCGTCCCCTCGACCAGTCGGGTAAAGGTCTCGCAGTAGACCCCTGACTTGTGGCCGAAAGGATAGGAGGTCAGCCCGTCGAAGCGCTCCATCTTCACGGTCTTGGCTGCGGTCTCGTCCGCCTCCACCTCGATGTGCTTGTTGCCCTTGTTGTTTGGAATGACCATGGTCCCAGGGCGATCGTAGCTGCCCACCAGGGCGTTCAGGCAGGCGATGGCCCGGCCGCCCTGGACCGCGTTGGAGTGCTGGCCCGGGCCGGACCACACATCGGCCAGGGAGGGCCGGGTGGTGGCGAACTCTCTGCCCAGGCGCTCGATGGTGGCGGCGGGCACGCTGGTGATCCCCTCTGCCCACTGCGGCGTCTTGTCGGCCACGTATTTCGAGAACTCCTCAAAGCCGACCGTCCAATCGCGGACAAAGGTCTCGTCGTAGAGCTGGTCGCGGATAATGACGTGGGCCATCGCCAGGGCCAGGGCTCCGTCCGTGGCAGGGCGGATGGGCACCCATTCGCCCTGCTGGGCCGTGTAGCTGAAGTTGGGGTCCACCACGACCAGTTTTGCGCCGTTCTCCAGGCCCCGGGTCACGATCCGTGGCAGGTGCGCCCACTTGGTGGCCGACAGCGGGTTCCAGCCGAAGAGCAGGATGTACCTGGACTGGAGCGCGTCCATGAGCGGGCGGTCGTGCCCCATCACCATCTTGAACGAGGCCTTGCGGGCCGTATCGCACAGGTTGGAGTGCATGGAGTAGTTCGAGGTGCCGTAGAGCTTGCAGAAATCCCCCTGGATATGGGTGAAGGAGTGGTCCTCGGAGAACCACAGGAGTTTGTGCGCCTCCCCCGCCTCCCGGAGCTTTTGCAGCCGTCCGGCGATCTCGGCATAGGCCTCCTCCCAGGAGATCTCCTTCCACTTGGGGTCCACACCGATCCCCTTCTCTGGATTCGTGCGCCGCAGGGGCTTCTTCACCCGGTCCGGGTCGTAGAGGGTCATGATCCCGGCATTCCCCTTGGGGCACATCACCGCCCCCTCCTTGACCGCGTTGGCGAAGAAGTCGGTGGAGATGTTGGAGAAGCCGTTCGGGTTATGGGAATTCGGGCGTATGGAGACCACGCGGCCGTCCACTACCAGGCACTCGATGCCGGTCTGGCCGCCGCACATGTTGCAGCACGAAGGGATGCGGAGAGCGCCTTCGTAGTTCTTGGTGCCTGGAACAGCAGCCGAAGCTGTGGGGACCAGGCGAGGCAGCAGCGGGGATACGGTCCCCGCAACCGCTCCGGCACCGGTGTACTTCAGGAACTGGCGCCGGTCTATCGTTGTTGGGGAATTGGGCAGGTCTTTCGTGTCCATGGCGCATGCCTCCAGTCAGACCAGGTAGTAGACATTGGGTTCAGTGCCCGCTTCTTCTTTCAGACGCATCCACTTGCGGGTCTTCAGGAGCTGTTGCAGCTCCCCGTCGGGGTCATCCAGGTCCCCGAAGCGGATGGCGCGGCCCATGCAGGTCTTGGCACAGGCCGGCAGGTCCGCGTACTCGCCGTTCTCGTCCTGCTTGTGCAGGCAGAAGGTGCACTTCCTGGCCTTCTCCTCCCAGTTCCGGTCACCGGGCTTGTACATGAGGCCCAGCTCCGGAGAGGCCACCTCGCTCCAGGCGCTCTGGCCTTCGTGGTAGACCTCCCCCTCGTCGAAGACCGGAACCTTGTATGGACAGGCATCGATGCAGGCCTTGGCCCCTTCGCACAGCTCCGGGTCGATGTACACGATCCCGTCAGGCCGCTTCTTGATGGCGTGGTTGGGACAGGCCTTCAGACAGGCGGGGTTGGCGCAGTGCATGCAGGGGCGCGGGAACCACTGCCGCCTGACCTGCGGGTACTCCCCCACCTCCTCCTCCAGGACGGGGTTGTAGGATTTGCCGGGCGGGGTCTTGTTCTCCTGCTTGCAAGAGATCGTGCAGGCCCGGCACAGGACGCAGCGCTGCAGGTCGATGACCATGCCCCAGCGGTGCTTCTTGGGAGTTGGTTCGGCCTGGGCGCGCGCCGGCGCTGGCCTGGCCGCGCTGCCGGCCAGCAATCCGGCCAGACCCACTGCTGCCACCTTGAGGAATTGCTTGCGTTCAGTCGTGGTCGTCTCACTCATTTGCCTCTCCCTCCTGCGCTAAGAGCCCGTGAGCAAATAATGTCACCATTCAGGCCGGCCTTCGTGTCCCATTAGAGCAAGCAAATTGATGCACTTATTTCATCGCGAGGCTAAAAGACGTAGTAAACGGTCAGACGAGGGATCACGTCCGTGTCGGGCTTTACCCCGTTCTCCTCGCTGTAGAGCACCATCTCGAGATTCGGCAACAGGTGCACCTCTGGAATCGGCTTCAGGTCAGCCCCGGCGATGAGGAGGGTGGATTTGGCCGGCGCGAAGGGGAGGTAGGCGATCTTGTCGCTGCCGGGGATGGCGTCGAGCGTTCGGTCGATCCGGGCAAAGGCCCAGGTCTTTTCAGTGAGCTGCCTGGCGCCAAAAAGGGAGAGGAGCGCCAGTTTCAGATCGTCCTTGCCCGCCCCCTGCTTGCGGGTCTGCTGGACAAATTGCAGGCCGGCCCGGTACTTCTCCTGCTCGTAGCTGGCGAAGCCCTGGAGGGTCAGCCAGTCCGTGTCCGCCGGCCGGTTCTCCCAGTCGCCGTAGACCTCGATCGTCGCCCCTTTCACGGGTTTTGCCGCCAGCGAGAGGTACAACTTCTTGTCCTTATCCGTCTCTGACTTGGTATCTGTGCCGTTGCCGATCACCAGGTGGTAGAGGAATTTCTTGTCATCGTCCAGGGCTCCCTGGAACGCTACCCCAAAATCCCGGGAACCGCCGAACTTCTGGAGATCGAGGGGGGTCTTCTCCACCGAGCGATACCCCCAGATACTCTCGATGCGCTCCCAGGTGGGGGAGGGCGACAATCCGAAGAGGACGTTGTGGGACCCCCGGGTCCACTTCAGATAGGCGTCCTTGAGGAAGGGATTGAGCTTGTCGCTCTTGGCCGTGAAATCAGGGCTACTGGCCTCAAAGCGGAAGCGGATGGCGAATGCTTCGCTCAAACCCTTGTCGTAGGAGAGGTAGATCCGCCTGAACCAGACGCCGTTCTGGTTCTCAAGGGAATCGGCGTGGTCAGCGGCTACCCAGTAGTAGTCGCCGAACATGTACCCGGAGATCTTCCCGGCCGGTTTCTCAGCGGGCTTCTCTCCGGCGCGCACGCCTAGCGGCGCGAGCAGCGCGAGGAAGGTCAATACAGTGGCGAGATGTTTCATCACATGCCTCCTAAGTGTAGTATGATCGTCAACCGCTGCATGTTCATGCAGGCCCTCACCCCCCGATCTCGCACATCGTCTGCGCCACCGCTTCCGGGATCGCGCCGCCTTTCGCCATCCACCCCTCCGGCTTGGCCGCCGCCGCTGACTGGATGAGCAGCCGAAGCTTTCTGAGGGGGATGCCGGCCCGGAGGGGATCTTTCAGGTCCACCCCCTTGCCGGAGAAGAGACAGGGCCGCAAGTACCCGTCGGCGCTCAGGCGCAGCCGGGTGCAGGCCCCGCAGAAGGGGCGCGACATGGGGCTGATGACGCCGATGGTTCCGGCAGCTCCGGGCAGGCGAAACCGGTGGGCAACCCCCTCTGGGCATTCCTGAGTGAGCGGTTCAGCGCCCTCGAGGCGGGACAGGATCTCCTCTGCCGGAACGAACAGGTCGCGCCAGCGGTGGGCGGTGGGGCCAATGGGCATGAACTCGATGAACCGGACCTGGTACGGGTGGCCCCGGGTGAGGGTGGCGAAGTCGCCGACCTCGTCGTCGTTGATCCCCCGCATGACGACCACGTTGAGCTTGATCGGGCTGAGGCCGGCAGACACCGCCGCGGTGATCCCTGCCCAGACCTGATCGAGGCCGTCGAAACCGGTGATCTGGCGGAAGCGGTGGGGCCAGAGCGTGTCGAGACTGATGTTGAGGCGCTTGAGACCCGCGGCGGCCAAATCCTGCGCGCACCTGGCCAGCAGGGTGCCGTTGGTCGTCAGGGAAACCTCTTCGATACCGGAGATGGAGGAGAGGGTCTGGATCAAATCTGGGAGACCGGGGCGGACCAGGGGCTCCCCTCCGGTGATGCGGACCTTGCAAATGCCGAGGTCCGCTGCCGCCCGGACCACGCGCGCGATTTCGGCATCGGTCAGGAGTTCCGCTTTCGGCGTCCAGGGGATGCTGCCCGGCGGGACGCAGTAGATGCACTGGAGGTTGCAGTGGTCGATGACCGAGACCCGCAGGTAATCAACGGTCCGACCAAAAGGATCGAGTAAGGAGGTGCGCTTTTTCCAGAATGTCATCAGTGAAGCGTCTCCAGAGATGGGGTATCTGAATGCACGTAGCGTGCCAGGGTGGCGATGTTTTTTCTTGTTAGATTTAAGTCGTTGTTATAGAAGGGATTATGGGGAGTTTTGGAGAAGGCGGGAGAAAGGGAAGGGAAGCAGATACCGCAAGATCTTGCGGATTTTCGCTAAAAGTTGCGGGGGCCGGGATTCAGGGCAGGTCTTTGAGGGCGCCCTGGGAAATCAACAAACTGAGCTTGTAGCGGAAGGTGGAGGAGGTCATGCCGAGGAACTCGGCGGCCTTGGTCTTATTGCCCTTGGCCCGCTCAAGGGCATCCTGGATGAGCCGGCGCTCCACCGAGGCGATGACCTGATCGAAGGTGGCCCCGGCGGGCACGGACAGCTCGCCGAGTTTAGGGAAACGGATTTCGCCGGGGAGGTCCTCGGCGCGGACAATCCCCCCGCGCCGGATGACCAGGAGGCGTTCCACGAGGTTTTTCAGTTCCCGGACATTGCCGGGCCACGGGTAGTCCAGGAGGAACGAGAGGGCGTCAGGGGTGAGGTCCAACCGCGCCTCTGAGCCCGGCTGGCGGGCGAAGTACTCGATAAAGTGCGCGATGAGCAGAGGGAGGTCCTCCCGGTGCTCCCGCAGAGGCGGGAGGTGGATGGGCACGACATTGAGGCGATAGAACAGGTCGTCCCGGAACCGCCCCTGTGCCACCCGTTCCCGGAGGTCGGCCTTGGTGGCCGCGATCACCCGGATGTCCGCCCTCCGGGTGAGGCTCTCACCCACCCGCTCGAATTCCTGGCATTCCAGGATGCGGAGGAGTTTGACCTGGGATTCGAGGGGGATATCATCCACCTCGTCGAGGAAGACCGTCCCCTTGTCGGCGGCCTCGATCCGCCCCTTCTTGTCCGCGATGGCGCCGGTGAACGCCCCCCGCACGTGGCCGAACAGCTCGCTCTCCAGGACGTCCCTGGACAGGGTGGCGCAGCTCACCTTGACGAGCGGGCCCTGCTTCCGGGGGCCGTTGTAGTGGATGGCCTCGGCGACCCTCTCCTTGCCCGTGCCCGTCTCCCCGCAGATGAGCACCGTGCAGTCGGAGGGACAGACGACGCCGAGGGTCTCGTAGACCTTGAGCATCGCCGGGCTGCTGCCCACCAGGCTGTGGAAGCCGTGTCGTTCGACCAGGGCGGACCGCAGCCGGCAGTTCTCTTCCAGGACCTGGCGGTGGTCGCGCAGGCGGTTCAGAATGAGGATCAATTCCTCGGAGTCAAAGGGCTTCACCAAGTAGTCGTAGGCCCCCAACTTCATCGCCCGCACCGCGGTTTCCACCGCGGCGTAGGCCGTCATCATGATGACGACGAGGCCGGGATGCTCCTGGCGGGCGGCCTCCAGGAAGGCGAGGCCGTCCATGTCGGGCATCCGGATGTCCGCCACGACCACGTCGAAGGGCTCGGCGCGGAGGCGCTCCAGGGCACCCTGCGCCCGGTCAGCGGTCTCGGCACTATAACCCGCGTCTCGCAGCTCGTCGCAGACCGAGACGCGGATGATCTCCTCATCGTCCAGGATCAGCACTTTCATAGAGGGGCGCCTATGGCTGAAGGTGGAAGCTGGGCGGCAGCGGCAGAGGGACGACCCTCAGGAGGCCCTACCGGGAGAAGGACAGTGAACCTCGTCCCCTGCCCCTCGGCGCTGTGCATGGCGATCTTCCCTCCGTGTTCCTCGATGATGTTGCGGGAGACCGACAGTCCCAGGCCCGTCCCCTGGGGCTTGGTGGTGTAGAAAGGTTCAAAGATATGGGGGAGGACTTCAGTTGAGATGCCCATGCCCGTATCGGCAATGACCACTTCTGCCCATCCGGCGGTCTCCGCCACCCGGTAATTCGCCGCTACCGTCAACCTTCCCCCCTCTGGCATGGCATCGGCGGCGTTCAGGATGAGGTTGACAAACACCTGCCCCAGGCGGTGGCGGTCCACCAGGACATCGGGGATATCAGCGCCCAGGTCGGCGCGCACCTCGATCCGCCCGCTTTTGAGCCGGTGATCGGTCAGGTCCAGGGCTTCCCGGATCACCTCCAGGATGGACAGGGGGCGGACCTCCACCTCCTGCTGTCGCGCGAAGTTGAGCAGGCCCCGAACCGTGGCCTCGATGCGATCCAGGGCGCGCATCATCATGGCGATATAGGCCTCTGTCTGAGCCGCGTTTCCAGGGCCCTTCCGGAGGCGGCGGAGGCAGTTGCGCAGGCCGGCCAGGGGGTTGTTGACCTCATGGGCGATGCTGGCAGCCAGGGTGCCGATGGTGGTCAGTTTCTCCGCGTGGATGAGCCTGGCCTGGGCGTCTCGCATCTCCGCATAGACCTCTCGCAGCCGGATCATCATCTCATTGAACCTGCTGCCCAGCATCCCTAGCTCGTCGCGGCTGGCGATTTTCACGAGGGGAGCATCGGCCTTTTTGAGGTCGAAGGTGTCGGCGGCGCGGATGATCTGAGCGATGGGGCGCGCGATGAGACGGGCGCAGATGAAGGCCCCCGCAATCCCGATGGCCAGGAAGATTACCACCATGGAGGACATGATCTGGATGACCGAGATCGTGCGCTGCTGAATCCGAGACTCCAGCATGCCGATGCGCACGACCCCGACCTCTCGGTTCAGAACCGGCACGGCGATGTCCCGGTAGAGACGGGCGCCATCGTTCAGCAGTTGCACCTGAAACGGAACTCGATCCGGCAGGTGATTGACCGCGAGGAGTTGCACCGGGAAGTCCATTCCGAATGAATGCGCCACGACCTGTCCGCGGCGATCCAGCACCAAGCCATAGGCCACGTCGGCATCCAGGGTTTTGATCTCGTCCACCAGCTGCTGCAGGCTGAAATAATCCTCGTACAGGATGGGCTGCACGCTGCGCGCCGCCAGATTCCGGGCGATGTAGAGTCCCCGTTTCTCAAGCTCGCTGCTCAGGGCATTGGTCACGCTCCGGTGGATGAGGGCGATGTTGATCCCGCCGAAGACGAGCACCAC
The DNA here is from genome assembly GCA_016187725.1 of Candidatus Latescibacterota bacterium. Classification (GTDB taxonomy): domain Bacteria; phylum Latescibacterota; class UBA2968; order UBA8231; family UBA8231; genus SICG01. Next base: position 10,327 of record JACPJE010000264.1, on the reverse strand, counting down.
GCCCAGGATCGCCAGCGAAAACTTGGCGTGCAGTTTTCGGGGGACCCAGTTCACGGTAGGCGCTCCACCGCGCTGAACATCTTCCGGATCCCGTCGTAGTCCCGCTCATCGCCGGCCACGAAGCGGTCGATCCGCAGCCGGCGCAGGATGGCAGCCCCGGCAGAATCCACCGACATGCGGAGAAGGTGCGACTGCAAGGAAGCGCGCAGCTCAGGCTGAAGATCGGGGCTGGCGACGATGGGCGGAGCGCCGAAGAGCGCTGATCTTTCAATGACCTTGAGCCCGGCGACGCGATCCGGATCTGTCCTGCTCAGGAAATCGTAAATCAGCCCATCCACCGCCGCCCCATCCACGGTGCCCTGGGCCACGGCCTGAATCGAATGGTCATGGCTGTAGGTATAGATCAGGTGTCCGAAAAACCGCTCCGGCGTCCACCCCATCAGCTCAAGCCGGTAGATGGGGTAGAGTTTTCCCGTGTTGGACAGCGGGTCCGTAAACGCGAATCGCCGGCCCTGGAGGTCGCCGAAGGTCTCGATGCGGCTGTCTCGGCGCACGAGGATGTAGGAGCGGTAGGAGGGTTTTCCGTCGATCACGGGCACCGCGATCAGCGGCGCGTCGATATGCTGCTTGAGACGGACGTACGCCCCGGAGCAGACGAAGGCGGCGTCCAGGTCGCCGCTGCTCAGCATATCGTTGATCTCCTGATAGGTCTTGCGCTGCTTGAACACCACCGGCCACCCCATTCGCTCGCCGACGTAGTGGATGAAGTCCTGGTAATCGGCGAAGGTCTGGGCAGGACTGGTCATGGCAGAGACGGCGAAACGCAGCGCGGGGTGGTTGTTCCCCTGGGCTTGCGCCGGGATTGCCTCGCGCCGGGAGAGGTCCACACAGATCGGTTCTCCCTGGCGATCTGAACAGGGGGCGGTGATCATCCCCGCCAGCAGGAGGAGGGCGAGGTGAGTATGACGGCGCGTCATCCTATGGGAGGCATCTCGGCCTCGGCCTCTGGCCAGGGCGGCAGAATCTTGATCAGCACAAAGAGGATGAGCAGAGGCAGGACCAGCAGGAAACCGGACATCAACACCCCTTCGAGACCCAGCAACTGCATCTTGTACACGGTCAGGCCGCGCAGACTCTTGGAGAAGAGCTGGCCGCCCACCACCACGTTCCAGCGGGTGCTGAAGATCCCCAGCTCGATGAGGATCACCACGACAAAATAGACCATGCGGCGCAATTCGGGGGGGATCTGGATCAGGCCGCGGCGGCGGAAGATGGGGCAGAAGAGGAAGAGGGAGACCAGGGGGATCAGGGTCCCCAGGGTCAGCTGCATGACGATCAGGCTGAGGAAGAGCTTGCTGGAGATCATCTCGGAGAGGATGTGGATGGATTCCTCGGACTCGTAGAGCCGGTGGATGAAATCCAGCACCTCCAGGGAGAAGTCGATGATCAGGGCGAAGAACAGGAAAGAGGTCAGCTTGTCGAGACAGACCATGTCGATCTCTTTCCAGCGCAGCAGGGAGGTCACCATGTAGATCAGGGCCATCAGCGCGATGCCCGAGACCATGGCCGAGAACAGGAACACCACCGGAATCAGCACGCTGCTCCACCAGGGATTGGCCTTGATCGAACCGAAGATGAAGCCCACGTACCCGTGCAGCAGAAAGGCCGAGGGAATGCCGATGATGGTGATCACCTTGCCGGCCCGGTAGTCGAAGCGGACCGACTTTTCCGACAGCTCGGTGGCCCCCAGGGTCAGGATGCGGTGGACCAGGCGCCGCCAGCCTTTTTCGCTCTGCGCCCAGATCACCAGGTCCTTGCGGTAGTCGAACCAGATCTCCAGCACCAGCACCACCATCAGGTACCAAGCGTAGACAAAGCCGAACATCGCCATGGCCGACTGCAGGTGCGGGGTCATCATGATCTCGTAAAAGCGCTCCGGGTGCCCCAGGTGGGCCAGCAGGGGCAGGGGGGCCACGATCATGAAGGACAGGGCGGTCAGCAGGGCCAGCCGGTAGGTGGGCTGCACTTCCTTGACGTTGAAGACCCGCTCCAGCGAGGCCAGGATGAAGGCGCCGGCCACCAGCCCGGTCAGGTAGGGATAGACGACCACCAGGATGCCCCAGTGGAGTTCCGCTTCGTTGGGGTAGATATAACCGGTGACCTGCTTGAGCGCCAGGGTCAGATGGGCACTGAGTTCCTCCACGGCTAGTTGACCTCCCCGTCTAGATTGGCGTAGAAGACCTTGGACTCAGTGTTGAGATGGGGCTTAAGGGTCTGAATCTTATTGAACCGTGTGAAGCGGGTCAGCGGGCTGCTGCGTTCGCCCACCTCGCCGAAGATGCGGGCGCTGGTGGGACAGACCTCGACGCAGGCCGGCTGCAGTCGCTTGACCAGGCGGTGGTAGCAGAAGGTGCACTTCTCGGCGGTGCCGGTGCGCGGGTCGAGGAAGCGCGCCCCGTACGGGCAGGCCTGGATGCAGTAGCGGCAGCCGACGCAGTAGTCCTTGTCCACCAGCACCACCCCCTCCTTGGTCGAGAAGGTGGCGCCCACCGGGCAGACCTGGACGCAGGGCGGTTCAGCGCAGTGATTGCACAGCTTGGGCACGAAAAAACTCCGCACCGCCCCGGGTTCCTCGCCGGCGGGAGGAAAACCGTCGATGCCGCCGTTGGGGCTCTCCACGGTCACCTCGCCATTGTTTTTGACGGTGTAGCGCTCGATCCAGGTGCGGAAGAAGAAGGGTTCGCGGGGCACGTCGTTCTCGGTCTTGCAGGCGTCGGCGCAGCGGCCGCAGCCGATGCACTTGTCCACGTCGATCCCCATGCCGTAGTAGTGCTTGTCCGCTTCGTAGCCCGGCTCGGCGCCCGCCCCCTTTTCCAGCGCGACGATGCCCATCAGCACCTTGCCGGCCAGGGAGAATTTCTCGAAGAAGGCGCGCCGGTCCAGCGGATCCTGGACCTCCAGTTCGGCGGCCAACTGCTCGGGGAGGTCGTCTGGTGCGCGGTCCATCACTTGGCCTCCGGATGATGGGGATAGTGGCACTGCCAGCACACCAGGCCGCTGCCGTGGCTGCCCATGCTGATGCGCGGAATGGCCTCCGAGATGTCCGCGGGTTGTTCGGCGTCTTTGGCGTGGCACTGGCCGCACAGTTCCCGGCGGCGCGGCTTGCTGGCGACCACCTGCCGCGGATTGATCTTGTGTTCCTCAGGGGTCTCGTGGCAGCGGATGCAGGCCAGGGGCGCATGGGCCGAGAGCGCCTTGGTCATCGCCACCTGGCCGTGGCAGGCGCTGCATTCCCCAGGCACGTTGGGGGTCACCGGCTGGTGGGGCTTGTGGCAGGTGATGCAGGGCTTGGCAGGATTGTGGGCCTGCGGGTCGATCTGCGGGAAACCGGTGGGTCTGGATGGATTGTACCCGTGGCACAGGGGACACTTGCTGCGGTCCCGCGGCGCCGGGGGCACGCCGCTGTCCGGATCGTCGGCGTGTTTGGCCGCGGGGCCGTGGCAGACCTCGCAGGCCACGCTGCTGTGGCGCGAATTGGCCTTCTCGGCGACCACGTCGTCGTGGCAATCGGCGCAGACCTGCTGCCCGGCGTAGCGGATGGGGCGGCTGGCCACCGTGTCGACGGCCGCGGCCCTATAGTGACCCAGGGTGCCGAAGGTGGGAGGCACCAGGAAGTGGCGGGCCACCAGAAAGCCGGCGACGATGAGGGCGAAGACTAACACCAGACGCTTGATCTGTTGCGGCATAATGGCCTCCAGCAGATTGGGCCGGTGAACGCCAATTCAAAAACAGGCACATTGTTTCTGTTGCACAAACTGTGCCAGAGGCCGAGGGGAGGAAATCCCCGGATTTCCCCCCTGGTGAGGCGTCTTTTGCCAGGCGGATGGGACTTGTCTGACCCGATCCGGGACCGGGGCGCCCCGGTTGGGAGACAAAAAAGGGCCACACCAGCGCGGTGCGGCCCTCTGCTGCGAGGGTGCGGTGAATCAGGTCTGCTTACTCGGCCTCCACCTTTCCCTTGTTGGGATTGGGATGCTCGATCTTCTTCTTCATCTCCGCAAAGTTGAACTCCTTGTAGTTGGGGCTCTCGGGGTTGTGGCAGGTCTTGCAGAGTTTCTCGTCGGGGACGATCAGGCCGGCGGCGACAGAGGCCGCCTTGTCCTTCATGACCTTGCGCGCCTTGTACAGGCTGCCCGCACCGTGACAGGACTCGCACTGCACGCCCTCTTCGGCCACAAACCCCTTTTCCTCGGGTGTGGCGGCCTTGACGATCAGCGCCGCATCCACCCCAAAGGCGGTGACGTGGCACTTGAGGCACTTGCCGTCCTTCTGGGGATCGGTGATGCCCTTGGCCGCGGCGATCTTCTTGGCCTCGGGGGTGCCCAGGGTGGCAAAGGCCTTGGCGTGTTTGCTCTCCTGCCATTTGCCGAGTTGGTTGCCGGTGGTCTCGCGTTTGTGGCACTTGCCGCAGGCTTCGACGCCTATATAGGCGGGTTTGCCCGCGTCCTGGGCAAAGGCGTGGGTCTGCAGGAGCAATGCGCCCACCATGCCTGCGGTGATGGCCAATCTGTTTGCGAGTCTCATAGTCCTCCTCCTGATTTTAGATGGGGCGAATCAATGGCGGCGTCGATGTTTATCAATGTCGCGGATTTTGACAAAGAGCGCGAACCCCAGGCCGACGATCACCACCAGCGAGAGGGCCAGGCCCTTGCGGCGGAACTCCAGTTCGTCCAGCGCGGCCTGTGCCTTCTGGGATGATTTACCAGCAAGTTCCGTTCCGGCCACTCTGACTTCTTCGACCCTGGCCGGGTTGAAGGTGTGCAGGGTCGAACGAGCTTTGGTGATGCTGCCGGCGGCTTCGTGCAGGTCGAAGAGGGCGTCCCCCACTTCCATGCCGGCCCGTTCGGCGCGCCGCACCAGGGCCTCGGCGGCGCGGTACTGGTTGTTCAGGCTGTCCAGCGAGGCGCGGATGGCCCCGGCGCCGGCAAACCCCTTCGGGAATTTGTCCGGGCCGTGGCACCTGATGCAGACCGCCGGCGGCTCGGTGCCGACCATCTGGTCGCTGGGCGTCTCGATGTCGTGGTGGCGGTGGCAGGTCTCGCAGGCGGCGATGCCCATCTTCTCGAAGGCCGGTTTGTGCGGGCTCTGGTTGACCAGTTCGTTGTTGATGGGGTGGCACTGCCCGCAGACATTGGCCAGCGAACTGACCCCCGGCGGGGTGGCCCCGTGGTTGCCGTGGCAGTCGTTGCAGGCCGGGGGGCCCATCTCGCCCTTCTCAAGCAAGGGCCGGCCGTGTACGCTCCGGCTGTATTTGTCGAATTGATCCGTGGGGATGCCGTAGCCCTTCATATAGGTGGGGTCGCTATGGCAGCGGCTGCAGGTCTTGGGCACGTTGCTGGCATAGACCGGGGAGCGCGGGTCATTGGCCGGCAGGATGCCGTGGGCGCCGTGGCAGTCGGCACAGGCGGCGACCTTGGTGTCCCCTTCCTTCAGCCGTTTGCCGTGGACGCTGGTGTGGTACAGGGCGACCTGATCCACCCGCAGGGCGGGGTTGTAATGGCCGATGAAGGCCCCGTCGCTGTGGCATTTGCCGCACAGCTCGATCACCTTTGCCTTGCCTGGCTTGCCGATGAAGCCCTCAGCTTCGTCCATGGACTCGTCTTCGTCGTCCACGGTGGCATCGCCTCCGTGGCAGCTGACGCAGGAAAAGCCCTGGCGGCTGTGGATGTCCTGCTCCATGAGTTTGGCAGGGGCAACCAACTCCTCATCGTCCAGTTCGGCATGGCAGGAGATGCAGGTGTTCGGCCCTGCCCCCCAGGCCGGCGCGCTGGCCAGCAGCGCTACTAGACCACAGAACGAGAAGACCCGCATAGGTATATCCTCAAGGGTTCGCATGCAGCCAGCCCACCAGGGTCAAGCCAAAGACAAAGATCATCGCCAGGACGCCGAACCAGGTGAAGAGCGGGCTGGGCAGGCCGCGGGAGGACCGGCGGTCCAGGAAAGGCACCAGGAGCCAAACCAAGCCGGCCAGACCCAGGAAGGCGATGGCCAGAAACTCACCCTCTATGGAGAACACTTCAGCGGGAACCAGCTTCAAGAACTCAAAGGCAAAGAGGAAATACCATTCTGGCTGAATGCCGGCCGGGGTCGGGGCAAAAGGATCGGCCTTGGTGCCCAGTTCCCAGGGGAAGAAGGCGGCCAGCGATACCAGCACGCCCAGAATCACCAGCCAACCCAGCAGGTCGCGGAGGGCGAACTGGGGGACGAAGGGCATGTCGCGTTTGGGCTCCTCGCTGGCCTCCACCGAAGGCGGGCGGCTCATGCCCTGGCTCTGCACCAGCAGGAGGTGGAGGGCCAGCAGGGCGGTGGTCACCATGGGCAAGACGGCCACGTGGAAGCCGAAGAAACGCGTGAGCGTGGCGCCGGTCACCTCCTCGCCGCCGCGCAGGTAGAGCAGCAACCAGTGGCCGATCACCGGCACGTCGTTGACGATCTCGGTCCCCACCTTGGTGGCGAAGAAGGCCAGCTCGTTCCAGGGCAACAGGTACCCGCTGAAGCCGAAGCCCAGGCTCAATCCGAGGAGCAAGACTCCAGAGACCCAGGTCAGTTCGCGGGGCTGGCGGTAGGCCTTCATCATGAAGGCGGAAAACATATGGACGAAGAGCACGGCGATCATCAGATTCGCCGCCCAGCTGTGGACGTTGCGGATCAGCCAGCCGAACTCCACCTCAGCGACGATGAACTGCACGCTCTCGAAGGCCGCCTCGGCCGTGGGCCGGTAGTACAGGAGGAGCAGGATGCCGGTGGCCACCTGCACACAGAAGAGGAAGAGGGCCATGCCGCCGAAGTAATACCAGATGCTGTGGCGGTGCATGGGCACGGTCTTCTTGGCGATGAAGTGGCGGATGGCGGACAGATCCACCCGCGCTTCGACCCAGTTGAGCAACCAGTTGCCGCCGCGCTGTTTGGGGTTTCCCGCGTCCATAGTCAGGCCTTGGAGACCACGATTTCAGTCCCCCGCAGATCCACCTGGTACTCTTCCAGACCTTTGGGAGGGGGGCCGGAAACAACCTGGCCGTTGAGATTGAAGGTGCCGTTGTGGCAGGCGCACCAGATCTGGGACATGTCGGCGCGGTACTGCACCGTGCACTGCAGGTGCGGGCACACCGCCGAAAAGGCCTTGTACTGGCCGGCAGCGGTCATCACCAGCAAGCCAGGCTGATTGCCGAAGCGGAAGACCTTGCCCGAGCCGGGCTTCAGGTCGCCCACCTGGCCGGCGGTGACGCTGGAGGTGGCTGCTTCGCTGATCTCAGGTGGGAGGATGAAGCGGAGGACCGGGTAAAAGATGGCCCCCAGTAGCGCAAAGGTCCCTCCGCCCAGAAACGCGTTGAGGAAACGGCGGCGGGGTGGGGAGGAAGGGGAAGGGTGCCCAGGGGAAGTCGATTCAGAGCTGTCCACAGTGCCGCTGCCCTCCTGCGCTTGGAATTTGGATTTTCAAACAGAAAATGCAAAAGCTGTGCCTAGTCCCCGACCTATAGGTGGAAAGAACCGTTCTCTACCTGATGGTAAGGCGATAGAAAATATCGACCTACTTCTTTTGTGTCCGCCGGCGGTTTTGACCCGGGGGCTGTCGGTCTGCGGCTAGGTGAGGACGCGTTTGCCAGCAATACCCCTGTGCAGGTGGGACCCTCTTGTCCTAGTGGAGTGCAATTCTGGGGCGCTCCTGACCCAATCTAGGAGGGCAGCTGACAAGAAAGGCCAGCCGCTTGAGGGCTGGCCTTTCTCGGTTTCAGGAATTGTACCACGGCCAGAGCAGGAGTTTGGGCCCCTGCACCTGCTCCAACCGGTCAAACGGTAGGCGAGTGAAACATCACTGCAGGAGCAGCATCTTGCGGCGTTCCACAAAGGTGCCGGCCTGCATCACGTAGAAATAGATCCCGGCGCTGAGTTTCTGGCCCTTGTTGTCGGTCGCGTCCCAGTTCACCGCATATTCGCCCGGGGCGTGGGCCGCCGAAACCAAGGTGCGCACCCGCTGGCCCAGGGCATTGTAGATGTCCAACTGCACATCGACCGGCTCAGGCACCGAGTAGTGGATCTCGGTCTCGGGGTTGAAGGGGTTGGGGTAGTTCTGGCCCAGCCCGTAGGTGATGGGCACCGGCTTGGCGAGGGTAGCGACGACCAGGCCGCGCGGGTCAGCCTTGGGCGGCAGGCTGCGGCGCACCTTGGTGCGGGACCCGATTTCCCGGCCGGTCAGGTTCTTGTACGAGGCCTGGAGCAGACCCACGACGTAGCGGGGATTGTGGATGCCGCGGCTGCCGTCGATCTCCACCAGGTTGTGGTTCCACAGCGCGTTGAGCTGCCTCAAGGTATAAGAAGGATTGGCGGCCGCGGTCGGCCCGTCGGGCGGCAGGAGCATGCCCAGTTCGTGCAATAGACCCTCGACCTCGGTCTGGATCCCTTCGACCTTGCCATCGCCATCGAAATCCTCCCGGGGAATGTCGAAGGTGCTCATCGGGCCGTGGCAGGTGGCGCAGGCCCCGGTCATCTCCACGTCGTCGGCGTCGTCGTCCGGCGTGCCGCCGTCCCAGCGCATGTTCCAGGTGTGGCCGCCGGCATGGGTGAAGGTCGGATTGGCCTTGCCGTCAACCGTGGCCGGCACGGCCTGCATGTGGCAGGTGGCGCACGCATCTTCCACGGCATAGAGGTGGGTGGACTTGCGGAAGTCCAGGCCGTAGTCGACGCCATTGGTGCCGGTCAGCACGTCGGCCTGCGAGTTCTCGTGCGGATCGATCCGGCCGGACTTGTTCTTGAGGTAGCCGGCCACCTGGGTCTTGGGGCCGCGCCGCGACTTGTGGCATTGCATACACAGCTTGCCCGCGCCGCCTTCGCGGACCACGGTGCCGTCGACCAGCTCGACGTCGTCCATGATGCGCAACTGGCCGGGATTCTCGGCGTTGTGCGGGTCGTGACAGGCCGAGCAGGTGATTTCGGTGTAGGCGGTATTGGTGACCTGGGTGGAATAGGTGGGATCGTAGATGTCGAGGTCCTTGTCGACGCGCTCGATGAAACCGCCCGCGGTGTGGCAGACCACGCAAGCGGTGCGGGTGGGACCCGAGGGAGACCGGACGGCCTTGGCGTGCAGGGAGTTCCGCCACTCGGCGTTCCGCCAGTGTTGGTTGAGCGAATCGTGGCAGGAGCCGCAATCGCCCGCGGCGAGGCTGGTCGAGATCTTGGTCGGATCGCCCTGGTGTTCGCTGCCGGGGCCGTGGCAGTTCTCGCACTGGATATTCGATTTGGCCTGCAGGGCCGCGGGCATCTTGGCGAAATTGCCGTCCTGGAGCACCTTGAAGAAGTTGCCCACCGTGTCGCCCCGGGCCTCGGCGGCCGTGGTGCCCCAGGTGGTGGTCTTGAGCACGTCGTCGAAGCCGCTGTTGACCGCGGTGGCGGCCGTGTTGAAGCCCAGGGTATGGCAGCTGATGCACCTTTCGGCATAGTGGTCGCTGTCCAGGCCGTTCACCGCTCTTTCGAGTTTGACGGCGTGACCGGTCTCGCCCCACTCCGCGGTCTTGTCCGCATGGCAGGTGGCGCACTGCGGGAAGGTCGGGGTGGCCCCGCCGACATTGCCCACGCCCACGTAGGTGGCCGCGGTGACGTTCTGGGTCAGGGTGGTGTCGCCGACAGTCCGGGCCACCCGGGCGGTAACGGTATACTGACCGGTCTTGTCCGGAATCAGCATCTTGCGGCCGGCCAGGACGCGGACGGCCCGCTCGGCCAGGTTGATGGGCACCGCGGTGCCCAGGGGGCTGTCAGCCAGCTGCGCCGTAGAGCCGGTGGGTTTGGTCAAGGTCCAGGTTACCCCGGAGGACACGGTGCCGGTGTCGACCTGGACCTCGAGGTACGCCGCTTCTCCCACGCCCACGGTGGCCAGCCCCGAGGACTTCTGGGTCGTGGCCGGGAGCGCGTAGTCCTTGATTTCCTGAGGGCTCAGGGACCGGATCACGAGTTTGGCATCCTTGGCCAAAACGATCGCCGGTACAGCCAGCAGGGCCAGGAGCAGGACGCCTCCCAGCCTGTCAAAATCCCATTTGTGTTTGTTCATTTTTCCCTCCTTATGGAGACCCGGCCCACTGACAGACGCCACCTCAATAGGGGGGAGCGGGCCGGACTTGCTTTTCGCGGTGTTGCTTTCTTCGCCACTATGCCGTCTAGGCCTAAAACAAGCGAATATCGGTTGCTGAGGCGCTAAAAGAAGCTCGAAATGCCTGCGGTTCAGAGGTAGATTTTATGTGGCGACATAAACCTCCTCTAAAGCCAGAAAGGCATTTCG
>JACPJE010000263.1:17483-24947 GCA_016187725.1 Candidatus Latescibacterota bacterium | reverse complement strand
TCGAGCGCGAGTTGTACCTCAACCAGCTCGACGAGGCCGAGGGCGGCACCGCCGTGGACCTGGCCGGCCTGCTCTCCAACCGCGTGGAGAACCTGGGCCAGGAACTCGAAGCCCGCTGGGAAGCCCGGCTCCAGCAGGAACGGGAACAGTTGCAGCGGGAAGCCCAGGCACAGCTGGAACAGACCGAGGCCGGCTGGCGTCAGCAACTGGAAGAGACTAGTAACCGGCGCTACGAAGAGGGTTTTCAGGCGGGCGTGGCCGACCGGGAAGCCGAGGCCCGCGAGGCGGTGGAACGCATGGCCCAGCTGCACCAGGCCATCGAGGCGCAGCGCGCCCAGATCCTGCGCGAAGCCGACCAGCTGGTGGTGGACCTGGCCGTGGCCCTGGCCCGCCGCATCACCGGCGTCCAGGCCGCGCTGGACTCCAAGATCCTGATCCGCGCCATGCGCGATGCCCTCGAGCAGCTGGGCGCGCAGAGCGAACTGGTCTTCAAGGTCCATCCCGAGGAACTGAAGATCGCCAACAGATTTGCCCAGCGCTGGATGGAAAAGGTGAGCCGCGACACCGCCATCCGGGTGCGCCCGGGCGAGGAGGTCGAGCGGGGCGGTTGCATGCTAGAAGGCGACGAGGCCAACCTCGACGCCCGTTTGGAAACCCAATTGGAGGCGCTGCGCCAGACCCTCAGGGATGCCCTGGAAGAGCGCGAGGAAGATGAAACCAGCGAACCTGTTCGAGGTAGTGGCGCGGACTGAACCGCGCACCCGCTACGGCAAAGTCGTGCAGATCGTCGGCCTGGTGGTCGAGTCCCTCGGCCCCCCCGAAATCGCCCTGGGCGAGCTGTGCCTGATCGGCGATGAGCGCCAGGGGGCGGCCTCCGATCCTCGGCGTGTGCGGCCCGGGAGCGGGCGCCCCAGCCATGGGCTGGCTCCTCCTGCTTCTCGCCGGCGCGCTCTTCGGCTACCGGTGGGTCTTCATGCTCCTCGCCGCGTTGGGCGATGCCGCCTGGCGCGCGGTGTACAACCAGCCGCCCGCCCCCCTGAGCCGAAGGCGGGTGCGCCAGGTGCTGGGCACCGGGGTGCGGGCCATCGACGGCCTGGTCACCTGCGGCAAGGGCCAGCGCCTGGGCATCTTCGCCGGCAGCGGCGTGGGCAAGAGCACCCTGCTGGGCATGATCGCCCGCCACTCGGAAGCCGACGTCAACGTCATCGCCCTGGTAGGCGAGCGCGGCAAGGAGGTGCTCGACTTCATCGAGGAGAGCCTGGGCGAGGAAGGGCTGCGCCGCTCGGTGGTGGTGGTGGCCACCTCGGACCAGCCGGCCCTGATCCGCCTGAAGGCGGCCTTTGTGGCCACCGCCATCGCCGAGTACTTCCGCGACCAGGGCCAGGACGTGATGCTGATGATGGACTCGCTCACCCGCATGGCCATGGCCCAGCGCGAGATCGGCCTGGCCGCCGGCGAGCCGCCCACCACCAAGGGCTACACTCCTTCGGTCTTCGCCCTGATGCCGCGCCTGCTGGAAAGGGCGGGCATGGCCCGCCAGGGCAGCATCACCGGGCTGTACACCGTGCTGGTCGAGGGCGACGACATGGACGATCCCATCGCCGACGCCTCGCGCGCCATTCTCGACGGCCACCTGGTGCTCTCCAGGCGCCTGGCCAGCCGCGGCCACTACCCCCCCATCGAGGTGATGGAGAGCGTCAGCCGCTCCATGAGCGACGTGGTGGAGGAGCCCCACTGGGAGCAGGCCATCCAGCTCAAGTCGCTGCTGGCGGCCTATGCCGAGGCCGAGGACCTGATCAACATCGGCGCCTATGCCAGGGGCAGCAACCCGCGCGTGGACCGGGCCCTGCAGTTCATCGCCCCCATCAACGCCTTTCTCCAGCAGCGCACCCACGAAGGGGCCGACTTCGCCACCCACGTGGAGCAGTTGCTCCAGCTCACCCAGGGAGCTGCCCAGTGAAACGCCTGCGCTTTCGCTTCCAGCGGCTGCTGGAGATCAAGGAAAGGCTCGAAGGGGTGCGCCAGCGAGCCCTGGGCGAGGCCCTGACGACCTTGGCCCAGGAGCAAGAGGCCCTGGAGGGCCTGAGCCAGACCCAGCAGCGCTACCGCCGGGCCGCCCAATCCCAGCCGGCCCGCGCCCTGGACCTGGGCCTTTTGCTGCTCAATGTCAATTACGACCAGCGCCTGCAGCGGGAGATCCAGGAGCAGGACAGCCGCCTGCAGCAGGCCGCCGCCAGGGTGGAGGAGGAACGCCAGCGCCTGGTCGCCGCCCGCCGGGAGCGGCGGACCTACGAGATTCTCAAGGAAAAAGCCGCGGCCCAGCACCGCCGCCTGCAGCGGCACCACGAGCAGCGCCAACTGGACGAGGTGGGAGCGCAGGGCTACCTGCGGCGCGCCCTTTAGTGCCCGCCAGGCAACAAGTGTCGCAACCCAGACTCGCTGGCGCAGCGACCGGGAAAGATGAGTTGATACTTATGTCGCTGCGAGGCCTCACAGGAGAGAGTTGACATGGTGGCAGTGGTCCCATCCGCCCCCAAGCACCAGGTCCCCCAGGGGCCTCGCACCCCCAGGCCAGCAGCCGGGGGAGCCGATTTCGGCCGAGTCCTAGAGGAAACCACCCAGGAGAGCCAGCCGGCCCCCGAACCCGAACCCGCCCGGGAGGGGCGCGCCCCCCAGGCTGAGCCCGGGGCCGCGCCCCAGCCCGAAGACCGCGCCCCAGCCCCTGCCGACGAGCAGCAGACCGGCGCCGAGGGCCAGGATCAGGAGCCCGAACGCGAAAAAGGCCAGGACCGCGCCCCCGCCACCCCGGCGCCCCAGCTCTTCATACCGCTGCCAGCCGCCGAGACGGCCAAGACCGCCGCGGCCCAGGTCCACCCCCTGAACCCGGAGGCCCTGCCCCCTCCTGTCCCGGTGACCGGGGCCCTGCCCGCCCTGCCGGTCGTCGAGGCGGAGCACACCCGCTCACCGGCTGAGGGCGAAAGCACCCCCTCACCGGCAGCGGATCCGCTCCCCGCCGAGCAGCAGCTAGATCTGGAAAACCTGCAGCCCAAAGCTGCGGAACGCGCTCCGGACAAGTACTCCAGCGCCGAGCTGCTCAATTTCGGCGAACTGCTGCGCCCCGACCTCAGGACCGACATCTCTCCCGAGCCGGTGCTGGACCAGCTCCAGCAGGCCGTGAACGCCGCCCTGCTGGAGGAGAGCGCCCAGCTGGTGATGCCCCAGGTGGTGCGCGGTCTGGCCACCCTGGTGAGCCAGGGGATGTCGGAGATGCGCCTGCAGCTGCAGCCCGAGGATCTGGGCGAGATCGAAGTGCGGGTGCGGACCAGCGAGGGGGTGGTGCGAGGCGAGATGATGGTGCAGAACCCCGAGGTCAAGCACCTGCTGGACCAGCACCTCGACCGCCTGCGCAACGCGCTGCAGCAGCAGGGCCTGGACCTGCGCGGCTTCGACATCGGCCTGGCCCCAGACGGCCGCTTCGGCCAGCCGGACCGCTCCTGGCAGAGATCCCAGTCCCGAGGCGGCGCCGGGCGTCAGGCGGTGGCCCCCGCTCCTGCCGAGACGGCCCTGCCTATCCTCGCCCCCCGCGGCGCCCAGGCGGTGGACTACCTGGCATGATGCCTGAACCGAGAAAGGTCAAGCGATGAACATCAGCAATCTGAGCACCCAGGGGAGCCAAGCCTCCCAGCCCAGTCCCAAGAGCCAGTTGGGCAAGGACGATTTCCTCCGCCTGCTCACCATGCAGCTGCAGTACCAGGACCCGCTCAACCCCATGGACAACACCCAGTTCGTCAGCCAGATGGCCCAGTTCAGCTCGCTGGAGCAGCTGCAGAACATGAACAAGTCCCTGGGCGAAAAGAGCAGCTCCGAGAGCCAGTTGCAGTCGGCCTTCAACAACAGCCTGGCCGCCTCCCTGGTGGGCAAACAGGTGGAGGTGGCCACCGCCGAAGCCGTGTACGACGGCACCCATTCCACCTCCCTCTCCTACCGGCTGGCGCCCGGGGCGAACCAGGCCCATCTGCAGATCCTCGACGCCGGCAACCGGCTGGTGCGCGACTTCGAGCTGTCGCCCCGCCAGACCTACGGCAAGGTGAAGTGGAACGGCAAGAGCAGCGACGGGACCGCGGTGCCCTCCGGGGCGTACCGGGTGGTCATCGCCGCCCAGGACGCCGAGGGCCAGCCCATCCTCGGAGGCGAGGTGCTGGAGAGCCTGAAGGTCCAGGCAGTGCGCTACACCGGCCAGGAACCGCGGATCTGGGCCGATGAGCGGGAATATTCGCTGAGCGACTTGCGCGGCATAACCGAGGAGTGATTCCATGATCGAGTCAATCTACACCGGCATCACCGGCATCCAGAGCCACCAGACGCGGATGGACGTGATCGGCAACAACATCGCCAACGTCAACACCACCGGCTACAAATCCGGGCGGGTTACCTTTGCCGACGTCATGGGCCGCACTCTGAGCGAAGGTTCGGCGGCCCGCGACGGGGCAGCCGCCACCAATCCGAAACAGTCCGGCCTGGGGGCCAAGGTCAGCAGCATCGACCTGGTCATGCGCCAGGGCAGCCTGCAGAGCACCGGGATCGACACCGATCTGGCCGTCGAGGGCGAGGGGTTCTTCGTGGTCGGCGACGGTCAGCACACCTCCTATACCCGCGACGGGTCCTTCCTCTTCGACTCGGCCGGCAAACTCATCGATCCGGGAACCGGCATGGTGGTCCAGGGCAACCTGGCCCAGGACGACGGCACCTTCAAGTCCGAGACCGAGGACCTGGTGGTCCCCCTGGACCGCGAATCCAAGGCCAAGGCCACCACCAGCATCCATCTGTCCGGCAACCTGGACGTCAGCGGCGACGGCCAGGGCGAGCCGGTGTGGAGCACCGACACCAGCTTCGGCCTGCCGGCCTCGCTGGCGGGCAACGCCAGCCTCGACTACACCGGCTTCACCTCGGGCGCCGGCCTCAAGGTCACCATCGACAAGGGCGGGCAGATCACCGAGAGCACCCTGAACATCCCCCCCCGCACCTTCCCCGACCGGCTGGCCCTGGTGGCCGAACTCAACGCCCAGATCGACGTCAACGGCACCCTCAAGGGCAAGGTGCTCTTCAAGGCCGACGATCTGGGCAATCTGATCCTGCGCTCCACCGAGGGGGGCGAACAGGTGCAGCTCTCGGTGGACAACGCCGATCCCAATGCTAACGTCGTCGCCGCCCTGGGCCTGGCCCCCCAGACCCCGGCCCCCGGCCTGAAGGCCAGCGACACCTCCCTGCTCAACGACCTGGCCAACGTGGGCCAGGACCTGACCGACGGGGACGTGCTGCGCTTCTCGGGCACCAAGCCCACCGGCGAGCGCTTCGACGGCATCTTCACCTACGCCCAGGGCACCACCGACACCCTGGCCGACCTGCTGCAGGTGGTCGAAAGCGCCTACGGCGGGGTGCGGGCCGGCCTGGACCCCGACACCGGCAAACTGATCCTCACCGACGAGGTCAGCGGCGACCGGGTGGTGGGCTTCGACATCAACCTGTCCCTGCTGGACACGGGCAACGGCTCGGGGATCTTCGGCGACGATCCCCCCTTCTCCTACAGCACCAATACCCAGGTCTATGACCAGAAGGGCGACATCCACTCCCTCACTGTGAACTTCACCAGGAGCGCCGTGGCCAACGAATGGAGCTGGGTAGCCACCGTCGACGGCCTCACCCCGCAGGCGGGCAACAACGGCAAGGCCGTCTTCAACGAGGACGGCACCCTGCGCACCTTTGAGGCCTCGGACAAATCCGCCCTGGTCTTCCAGACCGGCGGGGGCACCCCCGAATTGCGCATCGACATCGCCGCCGCCGGCACCGAGCGCCTGGGCGGCCTGACCCAGTTCGTCTCCCCCTCTTCGGTCTCGGTGCGCGCCCAGGACGGCCGGGCCGCAGGCAACCTGGTCGAGGTAAACATCGAGGACAACGGCAGTATCCGCGGCCTCTTCAGCAACGGGGAATCCCAGGTCCTGGGCCGGGTGCTGCTGGCTTCCTTCACCAATCCCGAGGGCCTCAAGCGCATCGGCGACAATCTCTTCGCCCAGACCCAGGCCTCCGGCCAGCCGGTGGTGGGTGCCGCCCAGAGCACGGTCCAGGGCCGCATCCGCTCCAGCTCGGTGGAGATGTCCAACGTGGACCTGGCCGAGGAATTCATCAACATGATGGTCACCCAGCGCGGCTTCCAGGCCAGCGCCCGGACCATCACCACCTCCGACGAACTGCTGACCGAGTTGGTAAATTTGAAGCGTTGAAATATCTTTAAGGCATGAGCCCTGATCCGCTGCCACCGTCTAGCGCACTCTGGATGGGCGTGTTATGATCAGACTGACCAGACTCAACGAGCGGGAGTTCATCGTCAACGCCGAGATGATCGAATTCGTCGAAGCCATTCCCGACACCATGATCAGCCTGGTTTCCGGGAAGAAGCTCATGGTCACCGAATCGGTGGAGCAGGTGGTGGAGCGGGTCATCGAATACCGGCGGCAGTGTCACAAGCCGCTCTTCAGCAATACCGGCTAGCGCGCCGGCCATCCTCAGCAGTGCACAGGGAGAGTTTGCATGTCTGAAGAAGAAACCGAGAAACCCAGTGGCGGCGGACCGGGCGATGGGGGCAGCGTCCTGAAGAAGTGGGGACCGCTGGCGGCCATCGTGCTGGTAGCCCAGGGGATCGTGGCCTGGGGGGTGATCACCACCGTCTTCAAGGACCGGGGGGGAGGCGATGAGCACGGCGCCGAACTCCTCCTCAGCGAGACCCAGGTCCAGGAAGGCGGCAACAAGAGCGAGCACGTCGGTCCTTTGCCCAAATACTTCTCAGATCCTATCTTGAAAAAAATTCTGGCCAACCCGGCCGGCACCGACGCCTCCCGGGTGGTGATGCTCTCGGTGGAGCTTGGCCTCATCAACCTCAACGAGAAACCCGGCGCCGAAGAAGAAGCCTCGGGAGGTGGCGAGGGCGAGACCGAAGATCCCGACATGGCCAAACTGAAGCCCTATGTGGGCAAGATGCGGGCCCTCGTCATCGAGTTGGTCTGTGCCAAGGGGATCGACGAACTCAACGATCTGGAGACGCGCAAGGAGTTGGCGGAGGAGATCAAGAAAAAGCTCAACTCCCAGATCATGCAGCGCGTATATGTCCCTGACAAGAAAGATGAAGAGAAGAAAATATTCGAGGTCTCCGAAGTGATCTTTTCAGAATTCGTCATCCAGTGAGCGCGCGATCATGGGCGACATACTCTCCCAAGAAGAAATAGACCAGCTCCTCTCGGTTGCCGAGGGCAGCGACGAGGGGGGCGGGGGCGCTATAGTCGGCGGCGCTATAGTCGGCGGTGAAGGCGGAAGCAGCTTCGAGGACGTGGCCTCCCAGCAGATCGCCACTGCCTATGACTTCAAGCACCCGGCGCGGGTCAACAAGGACCAGCTGCGCACCCTGGAGAGCCT
>JACPJE010000263.1:0-17427 GCA_016187725.1 Candidatus Latescibacterota bacterium | reverse complement strand
TGTGGACCAGACCACCTACGCCGAGTTCATCATGTCCCTGTCCAACCCCTCCTGCTCCTACCAGTTCACTCTCGGGCAGACCCACGGCCAGGCGATCATGGACTTCGCCATGCCGGTGGCCTTCGCCTTCGTCGACCGCATCTTCGGCGGCAAGGGCTCTTCCCAGGGGGTGGACGCCAGGCAGCTGACCGCCATCGAGATGGGGGTGATCAACAAGATCGTCAAGCGGGTGATCGAGGACCTGGAGGCCACCTGGGAACCCATCCTCAGGGTGGAGATCGCGGACGTGGAATTGGAGACCAACCCCGAATTCATGCAGATCACCGCGGCCAGCGAGATCGTCATCCTGCTGGCCTTTGAGGTCAACTCGACCAACGCCTCGGGGCTGGTGAGCCTGTGCTACCCCTTCTTCACCCTCGAATCCATCCTGCCCCGCCTGGGCCAGCAGAGTTACGCGCGGCAGTCGCGGTCCAACAAGGACGAGTTGCTGCGCTCCAACCGCCTGCGCCTGGACAAGACCTATCTCCCCCTGCGCGCCGAGCTGGCCCGGGGCATGGTCTCCTTCCAGGATCTGCAGAACCTGCAGGAGGGCGACGTGCTGCGCCTGGACACCCACATCAACGAACAGGCGGTGGTCTTTGTCGAGGAGGAGCCCAAGTTCCTGGCCACCCCCGGCCGGGTGGGCCGCAAGAACGCGGTGCAGATCACCCAGTTCATCGACCGCGAGAACGAGGAAATCTACAAGAACCAGGCCAAACTCATCCCGGACTGAGCTGACAAGGAGCGTATAGCCCATGGCGGAAGAAGACGACCTGTCGCAGGATGCCGATGCCCTGGCCGAAGCCATCGGCGGCGGGCCGGGCGACGAGGTGGACCCCCTCGCCGAAGAGATGCTCAAGGCCATGGAGTCGGGCGAGGGCGAGGGCGGCGGGGACATGGACCAGATGATGGAAATGGAAATGCTCAAGGCCATGGAGCAGGACCGGGGGGGCCTGGCCGGCCTGGAGGGCATGGAGGGGGCCGCTCCTAGCGTCCCGGCCACCGGAGGAAGCGGGGTCCCGCCCAACATCGCCCGCCTCATGGACGTGCGGCTGATGGTGACCATCGAGCTGGGCCGCACCAAGAAAACCGTGCAGCAAGTCCTGGACCTGGGCGAGCAGTCCCTCATCGAGCTGGACAAATCCGTGGGGGAACCGGTCAATGTCATGGTCAATGGCCGGCTCTTCGCCCGCGGCGAGGTGGTGACGGTTTCGGAAAACTTCGGAGTGCGCATCACCGAACTGGTTTCGCCGCTGAACACCGCGCTTTAAAAGCCCGGGGAAATTCTTTCCCGGCGCCGGGTGTTTTTTTCTTTCACCCGCATCTTGAGGAGCAGTCTGCCCGGATCGCTCCTTTTTGTTTTTACTCGACTTGACCCCTCGATCCCCCCTTCCCTGCCCAGCGGCATATTTGTTGCTCCTCTGACCAGCGCTGCACCCAAAGGATTGGAAGGCGGTAGCCAGATGGAGCTAGATATGAGGAGTACAGCCTGGGCAGTGGGGTTGAGCTGCCTGCTGGGCCTTTCCCCGGCAGGAGCGACCGCTGCCCCAGACACGGCGGCCACCTCCTCGCCGGCCGTGGCCCTCCCCTCTCCCCCCGATACCCTCAAGGCCCTCCCCCCTGCTCCGGCGCTTGCCGACGAAGACGTCCCTTATCTGGCGATGATGGTCAAACTGGGCCTGGGCCTAGCGCTGGTGATCCTGTTGGCCTGGGGGGCGGTTTTCCTGTTGCGCAAGAGCGCTTTTGGCAAGCAGTTCGGCGGGACCGGCAGCAACATCAGAGTGGTGGAACGCTTCTACCTGGGCCCCAAGCGGGCCATTTATCTGGTCGAAATAGGCGGCCGTCCCCTGGCCCTGGGGGTCACCGAGGCGGCCATCACCCCCCTGACCCAGTGGCAGCCCGGCGAACTGGATCTCTCCCCCCGCCCCGCTTCCTCCTCTTCGTTTGCGGCCCAGTTCCGAAATCTGATCTACCCCCAGCCCGGCGGGCAGGAGGGCTGAGCCCGTGGACAAATTCCAGAGAAGTCCCCATTTCCGCCCGTGGCCCTGGCTGGCGGCCACCGCCCTGTTGGCCCTGGCGGTCTGGCTGTGGCCGGCCGCCGCCGACGCCCAGGGGCTGCCCAAGATCAGCATCCAGGTGGAAGAGGCCAAAACGGGCGGCGACGTGGCCGTCTCGCTGCAGCTCATCTTGCTGCTGACCATCCTCTCCCTGGCCCCCTCCATCCTGATCATGATGACCTCCTTCACCCGCATCGTGGTGGTGCTCTCCTTTCTGCGCACCGCCATCGGCACCCAGCAGATGCCCCCCAACCAACTGCTGATCGGGCTGTCGCTCTTTCTGACCTTCTTCATCATGGCCCCGGCCTGGGAACGGATCAACGACGAGGCCATCCAGCCCCTGATCGCCGACCAGATCTCCTACCAGCAGGCCCTCGACCGGGGCATGGTGCCCATTCGGGAGTTCATGCTCAAGCAGACCCGCCAGAAGGACATGGCCCTCTTTGTCAGCATGGCCAAGATCAAGCAGCCCCGCAACGCCGGCGAGGTCCCCAACACCGTGCTCATCCCCAGCTTCATCATCAGCGAATTGCGCACCGCCTTCCAGATCGGTTTTATACTTTTTATTCCCTTCCTGGTCATCGACCTAGTAGTCTCCAGCATCCTGCTGTCCATGGGCATGATGATGTTGCCGCCGATCATGGTTTCGCTGCCTTTCAAACTCCTGCTCTTCGTGCTGGTGGACGGCTGGAATCTAGTGGTGCATTCGTTAGTCAAGAGTTTCAACTGAAGGGGCGGGTTTGAAACCCACCCTTACAAGGGGATTAGCCCGCCCTTACCTAGGAAGACCGCGATGACGCCTGAATACATCATCACCCTGAGCCAGGAAACCATGCTGCTGGTGCTCTACGTTTCCGGCCCGGTGCTGCTGATCACCCTGGTGGTGGGTTTGCTGGTCAGCATCTTCCAGGCGGTGACCCAGATCCACGAGATGACCCTGACCTTCATCCCCAAGATCCTGGCGGTGGCGGCCCTGATGCTCCTGCTGCTGCCCTGGATGATGCAGCAGATGGTGGACTTCACCGTCCAGCTCCTGTCCAGCATCCCCTCGGTCATCGGCTGAAAGGCATTGGCGTGGCCTACTGGCTGGATCAATTTCACGTCTTCCTGCTGGTCCTGCTCAGGGTGGGCGCCGTGCTGATCGTGGCGCCTATCTTCGGCCACCGCAACTACCTCAACCAGGCCAAGGTCGGCCTGGCCTTCATGGTCTCTCTGGTGATCTTTCCCCTGGTTTCGGCCCACCACCCCCCGGTGCCCACCGGGCTCTTCCCCTACGCCTTCATGATGATCAGGGAGGCGATGCTGGGATTGGTGCTGGGCTACGCGGTGCTGCTGCTCTTCGTCGGCGTCCAGTTCGCCGGCCAGCTGGCCGGCCTGCAGATGGGCCTGGACATCGTCGACGTGATCGACCCGCACTCCAGCTCGCAGATCTCGGTCCTCGGCCAGTACCTCAATATCCTGGCTATCCTGATCTTATTGACCATCGACGGCCACCACCTGGTGCTCCAGGGGCTGGCGCGCAGCTTCGAGGTGGTGCCCCTGGGCGGGGTCCAGCTCAAGGAGGCGGTCATGCTCAAGCTGATCGCCCTCAGCAGCGAGGTCTTCATCATCGCCGTCAAGATCAGCGCCCCCGTCGTCCTGGCCCTCTTCCTGGTCTCGGTGGCGCTGGGGGTCCTGGCCCGCACCGTCCCCCAGATGAACATCCTGGTGGTGGGCTTCCCCGTGCAACTGGCCGTCGGCCTGGGCGTGCTGACCGCTTCGCTGCCCCTCTTCTACCTGCTGATGGGCAAGCTGGTCAACACCCTGTCCCGCCACCTGCTGGCCCTCATCGACTTCATGTCCTAGGCGAGCGCCATGCCCGAAGAGTCCTTCCAGGAACGCACCGAGCAGGCCACCCCCAGGCGGCGCGAAGAGGCCCGCAACCAGGGGCAGGTGGCCCGCAGCAACGAGCTGAGTTCAGTGGCCATCCTGCTGGCCGGGCTGCTGGCCCTCTCCGGCCTGGGAGCCTACATGTACCGGGAACTGGCCCAGTTCACCGCCCAGATGCTCAGCGACGGCTTCACCATCCGACTCGACCCGACCAATGCCCCGACCTATATCATGGAGTGGTCGGGGCACTTCGCCCGGATCGCCGCCCCGCTGCTCATCGTGCTGGCCGCCGTGGCCTTCCTGGTCAACTTCGCCCAGGTCGGCGCCATCTTCACCGCCAAGCCCCTGGCCCCCAAGCTGGACCGCATCAGCCCGCTGAGCGGGGTCAAGCGCCTCTTTTCCGGCCACGGGCTGGTGGAACTGCTCAAGGGCCTGTTCAAGATCGCCATCATCGTCTACATCACCTACCTGACCATCGCCAGCGAGGCCCAGAACTACGTCCGCTTCCTCGACCTGGAGGTGGGACAGATCTTCAGCCTCAGCGGCGAACTCATCCTCGCGCTGGGCTACCGCATCATCCTGGCCCTGCTGGCCCTTTCGGTGCTCGACTACGCCTTCCAGCGCTGGGAGTTCGAGAAGAACCTGCGCATGAGCCGGCAGGAGATCAAGGAGGAACTCAAGCAGCAGGAAGGCGATCCCCAGGTGCGGGCCCGGGTCCGCTCCCTGCAGCGGGAGATGTCGCGCCGGCGGATGATGGACGACGTGCAAAAGGCCGACGTGGTGGTCACCAACCCCACCCATGTGGCCATCGCCCTGCGCTACGACCCGCAGCAGATGGCCGCCCCCCTGGTGGTGGCCAAGGGGCAGCGCCTGATAGCCGAGAAGATCAAGGAGCTGGCCCGCCAGGCCGGGGTGCCCCTGGTGGAGGACAAACCCCTGGCCCGGGCCCTGTTCAAGGCCGTGCAGGTGGGCGACTCCATCCCCGAGGAACTCTTCAAGGCCGTGGCCCAGGTGCTGGCCTTCGTCTACCAGTTGAAACGCAAAAAATGGTGACGCGATTGATGAAAGGTACCGACGTATCCCGTAGGGCACACGGCCGTGTGCCCCTACCGCCGCGATTGACCAGGTAGGTTGTTCATCTGTATCATTGCTCTGAGAGGAAGAACCCTTGTTGACCCAGTTGCTCCGCAACCTCGGCAAACATACCGACGTCCTGATGGCGGTCGGCTTGATCGCCATCCTGGGGATGATGATCATCCCCCTGCCGACCTTCCTCATGGACTTCTTCCTCACCCTCAACATCAGCCTCTCGCTGCTGGTGTTGCTTTTGACCATCTACGTCACCACCCCGCTGGAGCTGTCGGTCTTTCCCGGCCTGCTGCTGGTCCTCACTCTTTTTCGCTTGTCCATCAATGTGGCCTCCACCCGGCTGATCCTCAGCCAGGCCGACGCCGGAAGGCTGATCGACGCCTTCGGCCACGTGGTGATCCGCGACAACTACATCCTCGGCTTCATCATCTTCGCCATCATCATCATCATCCAGTTCGTGGTCATCACCAAGGGCGCCGGCCGCGTGGCCGAGGTGGCGGCCCGCTTCACCCTCGACGCCATGCCGGGCAAGCAGATGGCCATCGACGCCGACCTCAACGCCGGCCTGGTTGACGAGGACGAGGCCCGCCGCCGGCGCGCCCAGATCGCCCGTGAGGCCGACTTCTACGGGGCCATGGACGGGGCCAGCAAGTTCGTGCGCGGCGACGCGGTGGCCGGCATCCTCATCGTGCTGATCAACATCGTCGGCGGTTTCGCCATCGGCGTGCTGCAGCACGATATGAGCCTGACCGAGGCTTTGCAGAAATACACCTTGCTGACGGTGGGCGAGGGCCTGGTCACCCAGATCCCGGCGCTGATCACCTCCACCGCTGCCGGCATCATCGTCACCCGCTCCGCCTCAGACGACAACCTTGGCCGCGACCTCAACCAGCAACTGATGGGCAAACCCCAGGCCGGCCTGATCGCCGCCTGCATGCTCATCGGCCTGGGCCTCATCCCCGGATTGCCCACCTGGCCCTTCCTGATCATCGGCGGCCTGCTGGGCGCCGTCGCCTACGCCATCCGCAGCAGCCAGCAGCAGCAGGCCGAGGAGCGGGCCGCCCAGCAGCAGCAGGAGGTCAAGGTCGAAGAGAAGCCCGAGGACTACCTGCGCGTCGACCCGCTGGCGGTGGAGATCGGCTACCAGGTGGTGCCCCTGGTGGACGCCCGCCAGGGCGGCGACCTGATCGAGCGCATCGTCCAGATCCGCAAGGCCGCGGCCATGGACATGGGCTTCATCGTGCCCCCGGTGCGAGTGCGGGACAATATCCAGCTCAAGCCCAACGAGTACGTGATCAAGATCAAGGACGACCCGGTGGCCCGCGGCGAGCTGCAGCCCAAGAGTCTGCTGGCCATCAACCCCGGCTCCGCCGAGGAGCAGATCGAGGGCACCGCCACCACCGACCCGGCCTTTGGCCTGCCGGCCGTCTGGATCGCCCCCGCCCAGCGCGAGCGGGCCGAGTTGGGCGGGTACAACGTGGTCGAGCCAGTGGCGGTGCTGGCCACCCACCTGACCGAGGTGATCAACAGCCACGCCAGTGAGTTGCTGGGCCGCCAGGAGACCCAGAACCTGCTCGACGAGTTGAAGAAGACCCACGCGGCGGTGGTCGAGGAGATCGTGCCCACCATCGTGCCGCTCAGCAAGCTGCAGCGGGTGCTGCAGAATCTGCTGGCCGAGCGGGTCCCCGTCCGTTCCCTGCGCGGCATCCTCGAAAGCCTGGCCGACTACGGCGACATCAAGGACCTGGAGGTGCTCACCGAGTACGTGCGCACCGCCCTGCGCCGCGCCATCTGCAACGCCCTGCTCAAGGAGCGGCCCGAGGAGGGACTGGCGGTGCTGACCGTCTCGGGCAGGGTCGAGGAGCTGATCAAGGAGTCCATCCAGATGACGGTGGCCGGCATCAACGTGGCCCTGCCCCCCGACCTGGCCAGCCGCCTCTTTCAGAGCATGACCGGCCTCATCGACCAGATGATCGCCAACGGCCAGCAGCCGGCGGTGCTCACCGCACCCCATATACGTCTGGCCTTCCGCAAACTGACCGCGGCCAATTTTCCCACCCTCTACGTGCTCTCCTACAACGAGATCGCCCCCGAAGTGGAGGTGGTCGCAGTGGGCAGCATCAACCTGAGCGATGAAGATCCGCAAATACGTGGCCAGAGGCATGCCGGAAGCCTTGCAACAGGTCCGTGAGGACCTGGGCGAGCACGCGGTAATCCTCAACACCCGGCAGATACGCAAGCACACCCGCTTCAACCCCCAGGGCGAAGCGCGGGTCGAGGTCACCGCTGCGCTCGACGAGGCGGCTGCACCAGCTCCCCCAGCGACGCCGCTGCCCGCACCGGACTGGTCCTATGCCCCGCCCGCGCTGCGCAGTGCCAGCCTGGAGCCGGCCCCGCGGCCGGCCTTACCGGACCCGGAACGGGGGCGAGTCGCAGACCCCGCGCCACCGCCCGCCCCCCTCCAGGCCAGACCGGTCCTCGAAGGGGGCGAGCAGATCCTCAGGCAACTGCGCCAGCTCCAGGACAGCGTCGAGCGCCTGGAGCGCCGCGCCCCGGCTGCCCTGGTCTTCCCCAAGGCCCTGGGCCGGCTGGTGGACCGGCTGCGCAGCACCGGCCTGAGCGAGGAACTGGTCAACCGGTTGGCCCAGCAGCTCTTCCGGGAATTGGGCAGCGCGGCGGGTCAGGACCGCCAAGACCGCGAGGTCCTCAACCAGCGGGCCGCCGCCCTGTTGAGCGCCGCCCTGCCCCCCTGCCGGGACATCCGCATCGGCCGGGGCTGCAAGGTGGTCGGCTTGGTCGGCGCCTCGGGGGCGGGCAAGACCACCGCCGCGGCCAAGATCGCCGCCGGCTTCGCCATGCGGCGCAAGCAGGGCATCGTGCTGATCAGCACCGACGACCGCCGGGTGGGGGCGCTGGACCAGACCCGCATCTTCGCCCAGATCATCGGGGTGGGCCTGGAGGTAGCCTACCGGGAAGAGGATCTGCGCGCCGCCCTCGACCGCCATCTGGAGGCGCGCCTGGTGCTCATCGACACCGCCGGCTGCGGCCCCCACGAGCGCCGCGAATGGGAGAAACACCGCCAGTTGCTCGCCGCCGCCGGCGCCGCCGAGGTGCAGGTGGTGATCGACAGCATGAACGGCTACGAACACATGCTCGACCTCTTGGAGGCCAGCCAGGCCATCCCCGAGCGCCGGTTGCTCTTCACCAAGCTGGACGAAGCCGTGCGCCCCGGCGCGGTGCTCAGCGCCGCCGCCCACAGCCAGCTCCCCACCTCCTACTTCTCGGTGGGCCCCGCCATTCCCGGGGCCATCGAAGCGGGCGACCTGCGCAAGCTGGCCGCCCGGGTGACCGGCGCCGTCCCCGCCGGTGAGAGAGGCAAGTGATGGCCGCCCCGCGTTCCCTGGCGATCACCAGCGGCAAAGGCGGAGTGGGCAAGAGCTGCGTGACCCTCAACCTGGCGGTGTCCCTGGCCCGCTGCCGGCAGCGGGTGCTGCTGGTCGACGCCGACCTGGGCCTGGGCAACCAGGCCATCCTCCAGGGCCTCAGCCCCGGACGCACCCTCGAAGAGGTGCTCAGCGGCCGGTGCCCCATCGAGGCGGCGGTGCTGGAAGGCCCCGAGGGGATCGCCCTGCTGCCGGCCGCCTCGGAGCCGCGACCCTGGCAGCCGGTCGCCCACCTGGCGCCCCTGCGCTCCTTTGAGGCCCAATTCGACCTGGTGCTGGTGGACACCGGCGCCGGGCTGGCCCCCAAGGTGCTCGACTTCGCCGCCGCCGCCGATCAGGTGCTGTTCCTGACCACTCCCGAGGCCACGGCCATCGCCGATGCCTACGCCCTGTTCAAGGTCCTGCTCCAACGGCGGCCCGCCCTGGCGGCCGGGTTGCTGGTCAACATGGCCGAGTCGGCGCAGGAGGCAGCCCAATTGCAGGAGAATTTCGCCGAATTGGCGATCCGCTTCCTAGGAGCAGAAATTGACAACTGGGGTTATATTCCTTTAGATCGATATGTGCGCGAAGCTGCCAAGCGCCAGATCCCTTTCATCCTGGCCACCCCGCCCCCGCCGGCAGCGCGGGCCCTGGCCCGGCTGGCGGAAAACCTGGTGGAAGGGCGGCCGACCACCGAGCCACAAGGGCTCTTTGCCCCTCTCTGGCGGCAATTTCTCTCATCCGGCTCCCCAGAACAGGCCCCTACCTAGGCGGAGAGACCGCATGACCCCCAAGAAGACCACCGGCCAGAAAGCCGTCCTGGAATACAGCAAGCAGCAGGAGCCCGTCAAAAAGACCGAGCCCGGTCAGCTGGAGGAGTACCTGCCGCTGGTCAAGTTCATCGCCGGGCGCCTGGCCATCGGCCTGCCCCGCTCGGTGGAGGTGGACGACCTGATCAACGCCGGGGTGGTGGGGCTGATCGAGGCCTACCGCCACTTCGACGTCAACAAGGGGGTCAAGTTCGAGACCTACGCCTCGCTGCGCATCCGCGGCTCCATCCTCGACGAATTGCGCGGCATGGACTGGGTCCCCCGCTCGGTGCGGGCCCGCTCGCGCGAGATCGAGCGGGTGCTGGCGCGCATCGAGAACGAGCTGGGCCGCCAGCCCACCGAGGAGGAACTGGCCAGAGCCCTGGGCGTGGGCATGGACGAGTACTACGAGATGATCGAGGATGTCAGTTCCACGGCCCTGCTCTCCCTAGATGAGATGACCTACGGGGATGACGACGACAAGCCGGTCCCCCTGGTCGACACCCTCCGTTCCTCTGATTCGGTCAATGCCCTGGGCCAGCTCGAGCGCGAAGAGATGCGCGATTTGCTGGCCGACTCGCTGGGCCAGCTCAGCGAGCAGGAACGCCTGGTGGTGGCCCTCTACTACTATGAGGAACTCACCCTCAAGGAGATCGGCCAGGTGCTGGAGTTATCCGAGTCGCGCGTCTCCCAGCTCCACACCAAGGCGGTGATGAGCCTGCGGGTGAAGCTGAGAAAACGCTTCATGGCCTGATTGGCGAGGAGGTGGCGCATGGTCAGACCGGTGGACATGCAGGACAACTACTCCAAGGCGCCCCTTGCCGGCCGCCAGCAGCACATCCAGCAGATCAGTCCCGAAATCGCCCAGCGCCAGGCCGCCCAGCAGCAGGCCCAGCAGCACCTGCTCGACCAGAGCCGTCCCCGGCCCGCTGAAAGGCGGGACGAAGTGGAACTGCACCTGGATGAGCGGCGGGCACCGGAACAGCGGCGGCGGAAGCGGCGGCGGCATCCCGCCCGGGAAAACAGTGCCCTCCCGGACCAGGGTCCGGAAGGCACCAGCCACATCGATCTCACCGCCTGAACCCAGGCCGCGGTTTTAGCCCGCGAGGGGACCACCTTGTTGGACGAACAAAGACAAAGACGCCTCAAGAGGATCACCCAGAGCATCATCGGGCTGCCCACCCTGCCCACGGTGATCACCCAGCTGATGACCCTGATCGACAGCCCCAAGACCTCGGGCCGGCAGGTGGCCCAGCTCATCTCCACCGACCAGGCCCTGACCGCCAAGATCCTCAAGCTGGCCAACTCCTCCTTCTACGGCTTCCCCCGCGAGATCTCCACCGTGCAGCACGCGGTGGTCATCCTCGGTTTCGAGACCGTCAAGAGCCTGGGGTTGACCGTCTCGGTGCTGCAGCGCTTCTCCGGCCCCAGCGACAACACCCAGTTCGACCGCCAGGGCTTCTGGGAACACTCCATCGCCTGCGGGGTGAGCGCCAGGTTGCTGGCCGCCAAGCTGCGCTACCGCCTCCCCGGGGAGGCCTTTGCCGCCGGCATCCTGCACGACGTGGGCAAGCTGATCCTCAGCCAGTACTTCCCCGCCGAATTCGCCCAGGTCATCGAGCTGATGCGGGCCGAGGATATCTACATCGGCAAGGCCGAGGAAATGGTGCTGGGGCTCACCCACAGCGAGGTGGGCAGCTGGCTGGCCGAAAAGTGGAACCTGCCCGGCCAACTGGTGGACGCCATCGGCTATCACCACGCGCCCGGCCGGCTGACCCGCAACGCCGAATTGCCCGCCCTCATCCACCTGGCCGACTTCCTCTGCCGCCGCGAAGGGATCGGTGACGGGGGGGGACGACGCCTGCCCACCCTGGACCCGGCAGCCCTGCAGATCTTCGGCATCCGCGAAGAGCCCAAGGCCGCGCTGCGCCGCATCTTCGCCTACGGAGAGGAGTTGCGAGGCGAGATGGAAAAGGCCGACGCCTTCACCCGCCTGGCGCGCGGAGGGGCGGACGAGGAGAGCCCCCCGCCCGCCGAAGACGGTGGCGAAGCGGACGACGAACCCCAACCCGATGAGGACCCGGACGCAGAACCCCTGGTCGCCCACGCCCTGCCCCATTCCCGCCTCGCCCGGGGCCGCCCGTCCCGGCTGCACCCCTAGGAACCCCCTGCCGTGGCGACCTCCTCTCCGCCCCTGCCGGCCTGGCTGGAAGAGGAACTGCCCCTGGCGCGGCTGCGCGAATTGCTGGAGCAGGCGCGCCAAAGCGGGCAGCTCGAACTGAGCTGGGAGCTGGGCATCCACCTGGGCACCCTCGCCGAGGCCTTCAGGGAATTGGGGGTGAGGCTGCAGGCGCTGGAGGAGGAGAAACGCCAGTTCCAGGAGCGGCTCCAGGGCGAGCACCAGGGTTACGCCCAGCTGCGCGCCTCCATGCACGAACTCTTGGACCTGCACGCCTTCTCCCGGACCATCAGCGCCAGCTTCGACCTGCAGGATATCCTCCACGCCCTCCTCGACCTGTCACGGCGCCTGACCGAATACCGCAGTTGCGGGGTCTTTTTCGTCGGCAGGGACGACCGCCCCCTGGAACCGGTAGCGCTGCGGGGCGATGAGCAGAAGCTGGGCGCCAGGGTGCAGGCCCAGTGGGAGGACGGGATCATCCCCTGGGTCCTGCGCGAAGGCCACCCGGTGGTGATCGAGGACGAGGAAGACCCCTCCTGCAGCTTCATCCACATCCCCCTGCGGGTGCGCGGCGAACAGGTGGGCTTCTTCGCCCTCTACTGCCCCAAGGCCAAGGGGGATTTCACCTTTGGCGAACTGGAGTCGCTGGACGTGCTGGCCAGCCACGCGGCCGTGGCCATGGAGAATGCCCGGCTCTACACGGATCTGGAAAATGCCCACCACGAACTGAAGGAATCGCAGCGCCAGCTCCTGCTCTCGGCCAAGCAGGCCGCGGTGGGCGAACTGGCCGGCGGCGTGGCCCACGAGGTCAACAACCCCCTGCAGATCATCCTCAGCCGGGTGCAGTTGATGATGACCCAGCACCGCGAGGCCGGCCGCGACGACCTGCGCCTGATCGAGCACAACGTCAGGCGCATCTCGCACATCATCCGGGCCCTGCTGGGTTTTGCCCGCCACAACAGCCAGGCCGAAGGCCGGGGGCCTTTAGACCTGGCCCAGGCCATCCACCAGGCCTGCACCCTGGTGCGGCACCAGCTGGCCACCCACCTCATCGAGGTGGACTTCGACTACCCCGAGAACCTGCCCCAGCTGCAGGGCAACGTGGGCGAACTCGAGCAGGTCTTTCTCAACTTGATCCTCAACGCCCAGAACGCCATGCCCAAGGGCGGCCACCTCCAGATCACCGTCCGCCGCCAGGGCGAGGCGGTGGAGCTGCGCTTCGCCGACACCGGCATCGGCATCTCCCCCGAGAACCTGGACCGCATCTTCGAGCCCTTCTTCACCACCCGCTCCAGCCAGGGCGGCACGGGACTGGGCCTGGCGGTCAGCTACCGGATCATCGAGAACCACGGCGGCACCCTGACCGTGGAGAGCCCCCCCGGACAAGGCGCCACCTTCACCATCCGCCTTCCCCTGCACCCTCCCGAAGCCCCGTAAAACCACAGGAGCTGATGGAGACCAACTGGCAGGTATTCTTCATCGACGGCCTCTTCCTGCTGCTGGCCGCCGGCATCGGGCTGTGGTTCAAAGCCTGGTTGAGGGAACAACACGAAATCATCGACCAGCGCCTGCGGGTGCTGGAGGTCCACCAGAAGACCCTCGAACTGCTCAGCGCCCGCCTGCAGTCGGCCTGTTTGATGCTGGAGCAGTTGGTCGAGGCACAGCAGCCCGCCGAAACCCAGCCGGGTCGGGCGGGCAGGGCTGCCCGCACAGAGCGCGACAACTACCAGCAGGCCCGCACTCTGCTCGGCCAGGGCCTTTCCCCCTCTGAGGTGGCCCGCCGGCTGGGGCTGGGCCTGGCCGAGGTCGAGACCCTGGGCCGCATGATGCGCCGGGGGGAGTGACGGCGAAGCGGCGGGGAGATGACCCCGAAGGTCTCTCTCGGGGAGTGGTCGGGTAGGGAAGACCGCGTGGCGCGACACCATATAGATGGTGTCGCGGGGGAAGGGTTTTGGGGAAGTGCAGCGAGTGTTGCGCCGCACCCCATGCGCTGGGGTGCGGCGGGGCGCGCCTTGAGAGAGGCCGGAGTGGGTCGCTCCCCGACGCGAACTCCTACCCTTCCTTCAACAACTCTTCTAATACCCCCAAAAAAGTATCGATCTCTTCATCGGTGCCGATGGAGATGCGCAGGCAGTCCTCCAGCCGGCGCTGGGCGAAGTACCGCACCAGGATGCGGCGCTCCTTGAGTTGCTCGTACAGCCTCGCCGCCGCAGGCCCCGGCGTGCGGGCCAGCACGAAATTAGCCTGCGAATCCCACACGTAAAAACCCAGCTCGCGCAGGCGCCGGCTCAGCCGCTGCCGGGTGGCCTGGATGCGGGCCGCGTTGGCGCGCATGGCCTCCAGGTCGCCGAGGGCTGCCTCGGCAGCCACCAGGCTCAACTGGTTGACGTTGTAGTGGTCCTTCACCTTCCACATCCCCGCCACCAACCCCGCAGGAGCAAAGCCGAAGCCCAGCCTCATGCCGGCCAGCGAGAAGGACTTGGACATGGTGCGGGTCAGGATGGCGTTGGGATAGCGGTGGATCAGGTCCAGGCAACCGCCGGTGGAAAAATCCACGTACGCCTCGTCGATCAGCACCAGCACCTCGGCCCTGGCCACCACCGCCTCCACCGCCTCACGAGACAACAAGGTCCCCGAGGGCGAATTGGGATTGGACAGCAGGGTGAGCCGGGCGCCGGGAACCAGGATCTCTGCGGGCAGGGAGAAGTCCTCGGCAAAATCCACCCGCACTGACCTGGCCCCCTGCATTTGGATCAGCTTCTCGTAGTAGGCATAGGTGGGATAGGGGTAGACCACCGCGTCGCCGGGGCCGGCAAAGCAGCGCAGGGCGATATTGAGCAATTCGTCCGAACCATTGCCCACCAGGGTCTCCTCCACCTCCACCCCAAAGAGCTGGCTGAGCCGGCGGCGCACCCCCAGGGCTCCCGGATCGGGGTAGCGGCGCAAGCCCTCCCCGCAGGCCTCCTGCAGGCGCGCCAGCACCTGGGCCGAGGGGGGATAGGGGTTCTCGTTGGTGTTGAGCTTGATGAAGCCCCCCTCCCGGGGCTGCTCCCCGGGCACATAACCCTGCATGCGGGCGATGTGCGGCAGAAAAAAGCGCGTGGTCGAATCCATGTCCCCTTCCTCCAGGTGGCAAGGGGCGGCAATATAGGCCCCTCCCCCCTCCCTGTCAAACCACAGGCCGACCGCGGGGGTTTCTGTTATACTTGGGGGGAGAGTCCCCCATGATCGTTCCCATGACCCCCAGGGAGATCCAGCTGGTCATGAGCTGGAAGCCCCAGGCCTTCTGGCCCGACGAGCAGCGCGTGCTGAACAAGCTGGAGACCGCCCTCAGCAACGCGGCCCAGCCCGACCTGAGCCGGCTACCGCTGCAGATCATCCGCGGCTGGGCCGAGGAAAGCCTGGGGGGATCCTATGGGGGAGGCGAGGTGGCCAACCCGGAGGAGGCGGTCGTCCTGCGCAAGCTGCAGGAGGCTCTGGGGGAGGTCTAGCCAGGGGGCTTCTCCTCCCCCAGCACGCGGTAGATGCGGTTGCGACTGGTACCCAGCAGCCGCGCCACCTCCGAGAGGTTGCCGCCGCACTGCTCCATGGCCCGCCGCACCACCTGCAGTTCGGCCTGGCGCGCGGCCAGATCCAGATCCAGGGGCAGCTCGGGGAGGGAAGGAGAGGGGGAGGCAAGACCCGGAGCTGTCCCTTTCCCTGCCACAAAATGCAGGTGCTGGGGTTGGATCTGCTCGCCGTGGCTCTCGATGAGCGCCCGCTCGATGATGTTCTTGAGTTCGCGCACGTTGCCGGGGAAGGAATACCCTTTCAGCCTTTCGAGCGCCGCGTGGCTCAGCTCCGGCGCTTCCCGGCCCATCTCGCCGGCAAAGAAGGTGAGGAAATGCCGGGCCAGGAGCGGGACGTCCTCCTGCCGCTCCCGGAGCGGGGGCACCTCCACCGTGTAATGCGCCAGCCGGAAGTAGAGATCCTGGCGGAAGCCCCCCTCCCGTATCTGCTGCTGCAGATCCACATTGGTGGCCGCCAGTACCCGCACCTCCACCTTTTTGCCTTCCCTTGCCCCCACGCGCCACACCTGCCCATCCTCCAGCACCCGCAAGAGCTTGGCTTGCAGCTCCAGGGGCATGTCGCCGATCTCGTCCAGGAAGAGGGCGCCTCCGTCCGCCATTTCGAAGTACCCGGCCTGGTCTGCACTGGCGCCGGTGAAGGAGCCCTTCGCATGGCCGAAGAGGGCCGATTCGACCAGGGCCGCGGGGATGGCCGCGCAATTGACCGGCACAAAAGGCCCCTCGCGCCGCGCACTGCCGAAGTGGAGGGCCCGGGCGATGAGTTCCTTGCCGGTGCCGCTCTCGCCACTGATCAACACGCTGGTGCCCGCGCTTTCCTGCAAGAGGCGGATCTCCCTGAAGATCTTCTCGATGGTCGGACTCTGGCCCACAAACCCCTCCAGGCCCCAGCGCTCTGCCTCGCGCTGCGAGAGCGAAGAGAGCTGCCCCTTGAGGGCCTGACGCTGGGCGATCTCCCTTTCCAGGGCCTCGTTCTTCCCCGCCAGCTCCTCGTTGCGCGTTTCCAGCTCCCGCGCCAGGCGGTTGAGGCGCACATGGGTCTGCACCCGCACCAGCACCTCCTCCTCCTGGAAGGGCTTGGTGATATAGTCCACCCCGCCGGCCTGGAAGCCCTGCACCACGTCCTCTTTCAGGTCCCGGGCGGTGATGAAGATCACCGGAATCTGCCGCGTCTCCTCCGCCTCCTTGAGGCGCCGGCAGGTCTCGTACCCGTCCATCTCCGGCATCATCACGTCCAGCAGGATCAGATCAGGCGCCGCCCGCGCCGCGCTCTTGAGCGCCATCTGCCCGCTTGGCGCGAGCAGCACATTGTATCCCTTGCTCTCCAGCAGATCGCAGAGCACCTCCAAATTGGCCGGCTGGTCGTCCACCAGCAGGATCTTGGCCTGTTCCTCACTCATGCTGCACCTGCTGGACGACTTGGAGGATGGCCTCCAGGTCGTGCCGGTTGCGCAGCCCCCGCAGATGAACCGCCAGCCGCTGCGGCCCACCCCCCAACGCCTCCAGCGCCCCGAAGTGGTGCTCCAACTCAGTGACGCTGTACAGCTCCGCCGCCTCCAGCAACTGCGCGTACAGCCCCCCCGGCAGGCTCACCTCACTCCAATCAACCTCCATCCCCTCCACCACCTCCCCTTCCTCCTTCCCATACTCGAACTTCACCCCCAACTGCTGGGCCAGGCACTGGCAGATCCGTTCAAAGGAAAAGGGCTTGTCGATGAAGTCATCGAAGCCGGCCTGCAAATACTCCTGACGCTCGTGCTCCAAAACCGAAGCCGAGATGGCAATCACCTTAACCTGCTTCCAGGCTTCGTTCCCCTGGATCAACTTCACCGCGGCCAGCCCGTCCAGCACCGGCATGCGGATGTCGAGAAAGACAATATCCGGGGCGAACACCCCCAGTCGCTCCAACGCCTGCTGCCCGTTCTCCACCACTTCCACCGCCACCCCGATCCCCCCCAGCATGCTGGCCAGAATCTCGCGGTTCTCCGCCACGTCGTCGGCCACCAGCGCCTTGACCGTGTGACCCGCCGCCAGGCTCTTCACCCGGCTCCAGTCCTGCACCAGCGCCGCCCCGCTGGCCCCCTGTGCCGGGGACAGTTCCACCGCAAAAGAGAAGCACGAGCCTTTGCCCACCTCCGACGCCACCTGCAACTGGCTGTCCATCAACCGCAACTGCCGCTGCGAGATCGCCAACCCCAATCCCGTGCCCCCCTGGCGCAACCCGGCGGTCCCCTGCTGAAAGGCCTGGAAGATCGTCGCCTGCTCCGAGGCCGAGATCCCCGGTCCGGTGTCGTTCACCGCAAAGCAATAGCGCTGATCTCCTGCCCTGGACACCCGCAACCTCACCTCTCCCGTCTGGGTGAACTTCACCGCATTGCCCAAGAGGTTGATCAGGAT